>JBIKMF010000332.1:0-4825 GCA_044359425.1 Phycisphaerales bacterium | reverse complement strand
AAGTCGGCCTGTACTACTTCTTCGAACACGAGAACGGCAAGCACACGCTCGTGATCTGCGACAACATCTCCACGCTCACGGAGGTCCCGGGCTACGAGAAGGTTCCGTACGTGCAGCAGTCACGCGCCAACGTAGGCAAAGAGCGGGTCTTCGAGTGGGTCACCGAGAGGCAGCTGCAGACGCAGTCCTTCTCGGTCCGCGACTTCAACTTCAAGACGCCGACGGTTGTCGTGGAGGGCAAGAAGGACTCCCTGCACGTTGTGCCCAACATGCCCTCCGAGGCCTTTGACTTCCCGGGCAACTGCCTCGCCGCGGCCGACGCGACGACGGTCGCCACACTGCGGTCGGAAGAGTCCGCGGCCCAGTTCGAGCTGTGCCGGGCGAGGGGTGATCTTCGCGGGCTGACGGTGGGTGCGCGTTTCATGCTGGAGGATTTCCCCCGCGAGGATCAGAACCGCGAGTACATCGTGATCGGCATGGCGTGCCACGCGGAGACGGACTCGTACACCAGCGGCAAGGGGTCGGACAACGAGCTGTTCCAGTGCGGGTTCACGGCGATGCCGTCGAACCGCGAGTTCCGGTCGGCCAGGACGACGCCGCGCCCGCTGATCTGCGGGCCGCAGCACGCGATCGTGTGCGGGCAATCGGGTCAGGAGATCGACACGGACGAGCACGGCCGGGTGAAGGTGGCGTTCCCGTGGGACCGGTATACGAAGGCCGACGAGAACTCGTCGTGCTGGGTCCGCGTCGCGCAGGTCTGGGCGGGTAAATCGTGGGGCGGCATGTTCATCCCGCGGATCGGCCAGGAGGTAATCGTGGAGTTCGCCGAGGGCGATCCGGATCGGCCGCTGGTCACGGGGCGCCTGTACAACGCGGTGAACAAGCCGCCGTACGCGTTGCCCGCGAACAAGACGATGTCCACGCTCAAGTCGTCGAGTTCGCCTGACGGCGCGGGGTTCAACGAGTTCCGCTTCGAGGACAAGAAGGACGAGGAGCAGATCTTCATCCACGCGCAGAAGAACCTTGACGTGCGTGTGCTGAACGACCGCTTCGAGACCATCGGCCACGATCGGCACCTGATCGTGAACAACAAGAAGTACGAGTGGGTGAAGATCGACCGTGAGGAACTGGTCGAGGGCAACCACAAGGAAGAGATCGTCAAGGACCGCAACCTCACGGTCGGTGGGAAAGAAGCCGTCAAGATCACCGGCAGCAAGTCGCTCACGGTGGAAGACAAGGTCATCGAGATCTTCAAGGCCGACCAGAGCACGCAGGTGACCGGCGAGGTGCACATCAAGGCCGACACGATCATCCTGGAGGCCACCACGAACATCACGATCAAGGTCGGTGGCAGCTCATATCTTGCACTCGACTCCGGCTCCGCCGACATCAAGTCGGGCAACGTGACGTTCAAGGCCGACGACAACATGAAGCAGGAAGCGTCCAACGGCTTTGAGGCCAAGGGCAAGACATTGAAGGCCGAGGCTTCGACGACGGCGACCTTCAAGGGCGGATCCGCAGCAACGCTCGATGGCGGCGGCAGCACCACCGTCAAGGGCGGTTCGATCAGCATTGGATGATGAAACAGATTGCGGCACCCCCACACGGGCGCCGATGCGCGAGGGAGTTGAATCATGGCGAGTCCCAAGTCAGGAAAGGGCGGCAGTGCGGTGGATCCCGCCGCGATCACCAAAGCGCTGGAAGCCGACACGGCGGACCCGGGCCAGGTCTCGGAGGCGAAGGCAACCGCCGCGCAGACCGGCAAGGGCAAGTACGCTCCGGTGACGACCACGCCGTACAAGCCGCCGACCGCCGAGGAGGCGAAGGTCAAGAACAGCTGGATCGAGATCGAGCTGATCGACGAGGCGGACCAGCCGGTCCCGGGCGAGCAGTACAAGGTGACGCTGCCCGATGGCACGACGGTCGCGGAAGGCACGCTCGACCACAAGGGCTTCGCGCGAATCGATGGGATCGAGCCGGGCACGTGCAAGGTGACGTTCCCCCGCCTTGACAAGGAAGCTTGGGAAAAGGCGTAGTGCAATGTCGGGGAACTACACGGTCCGATCCGGAGATTGTCTTTCGTCGATTGCCGCAGCCCACGGCTATTCCTCCTGGCGCACCATCTATGAGGCGACGGAGAACGAGGCGTTCCGAGAGCTGAGGCCCGATCCGAACCTGATCTACCCGGGTGACGTCATCGTGCTGCCCGATCGCAGGGAAGCCACCGACGACGCCGCAACCACCGAGAGCCGACACCGCTACAGGGTGTCGCGTCCGGGCGTGGTGCTCCGCATCGTCGTGCGCGATAGCCTGGGCAAGGTGCTGCCCGGGAAGAAGTTCGTGGTGCGGACCGAGGGGAGAGAGCCTGTTTCGGGTGTGACCGGGGAAGATGGCTTGGTGGAAGCTCGCATCGACCCGACGGCACACTCCGGCACCCTCGAGGTCTGGATGGACTCGGCCTCCGACAAGCCCTCGTACAAGTGGCCGCTTCGCCTGGGTGCGCTCGATCCCATCGAGAAGGTCTCCGGCGTTCAGGCGCGCCTGAACAACCTGGGATTCAAACCCGGCCCCATCGACGGTATCCAGGGCCCGCTCACCACCGCCGCGATCAAGGCGTTCCAGAAGGCGTTCAAGTTGCAGGTCGACGGGATCGTGGGGCCACAGACCCGCGGCAAGCTCAAAGAACTGCACGGCTGGTAGGAGGGTTCGATGACCGACTGGGCCAAGGCGGGTTGGAGCGACTACAACAAGGGCGTGGTGCCGTGTGCGCGGGTGAGTTATCTCACCGACGCGCCCGAGGAACTGTTCGTAGCCCGCGACTACACGGACAGCGTTATGCAGTGCAACGCGGTCGCGTTCCGCGAGGCCCAGCTCTCCATCGAAACGTTCGAGCACGACAACCCGGTGACTCCCTACGCGCCGGGGAACGTGCCGCGCGAGCCGAACTTTCTCGCGAAGAACACGCTCACGATCGGGAACGACAGCAAGCAGCCTCCGATCGCCGTGCGGCTCAAGACGCTCGGGTTCGAGATCGACAGCGCGACGCCGGTGCATTGGCGCGTGCAGGCCGGGCACGTTTTCTGTCGAACGCGGAGCGGGACGAGGACGCACGAGAAGACGTTCCGCGAGTGGCGGGGTTTGGCCTACGCCGACCAGTTCACGCTGTTCTACGACGAGTCAGACGATGTGCAGTACTTCGATCCCGCGGGCAACCTCCTGAAATCGCCCCCGCAGGGGCCGGTTGTAGGCGGACACCTCGTGCTGACGGTTGCCGTCAGGCCGCCGGGGATCAACTTCTGGCTTCGCGACGTGGTGCACATCAGGGTGGTTGGCGCGAATCCCGGTGCCGCGGCGTACGAACCGATCATCGACAAGCAACTGGAAGCGTGCACGGTCCCCGATGCCTGTCGTGCGCCGCTTCGCAACATCCTGCTCGCTGAACTCGAACAGGAAGCGGGAAACGACCTGAAGCACTTCGTGGCCTCGGAGCAGAAGCAGAGCCGGTACGGTGGCGTTCTCCACGAGTGGCCGCCCGATCCGGCCAACTATCCGCTCACGACATTCGATTTCGGCATCGGCGTGGGCCAGCTCACCACCGCGTCCTACGTCGTGCGCGATATCTTCTGGGACTGGGGCCTGAATACCCGCATGGCGGGCTGGATCATGTTCTACGAGAAGATCCGAGGAAAGGGTCACGGTCTCGTGATGAACCCGTCGACAGCCGACCGCTGGATCATGGGCCTCTGGATGTGCGAGTCGGAAAGCTGGGCGTCTTGCACGTCGAAGGCGACCGATGCCGAGCTGAAGCGGATGCGCGAGATCGCGGACGGAATCGGCGAACTCGACATCGAGAGCGATAACGCCAAGGGCGAAGCCACCGCTGCACAAAAGCAGTACGACAAGGCGAAGACGGACTACGACAACGGCGACAAGACCAAGCGAGAGGCGTACGAGAAAGCGAGAGCCGACTACAAGACCGCGACCGACGCCGCGACAGCGAAAAAGGTCGAACTCGAGAAGATTAAGGCGGACAAGAAGTCAACCGCGGAGCAGATCGCAGCGGCCCAAAAGGCGCACGACGATGCTGAGGCCGCGAGAAAGGCCGCGGAGAAGAAGTACACCGACGCGCGGACCGCGTACCCACCCGCCGCAAAGCTGGAGTCGGAGACACTGGAGAATGATGCGGCGAAGGTCAAGGCCGCCGCGGCCGAGGAAGCCTTCAATGACGCCCAGGCCGAGTGGGACGCGACCATCGCCAAGTACAAGACGGAGTTCGTGAAGACCTTTCCCAAGAGCTGGCGCAACCTCGCGATCACCGGTTGGTACTACTACAACGGATCCGGTCCCCGTGCGACGAGCCACACGCGCCACGTCGAGGCGAGACCGCACGGCAAGGTCGGTGTCGTGACTCACGGCGCGATGCCGGCCGACATGATCGGGGACGCGGGAAAGACCTTGCTCGGCAGGCTGAACGCGATGAAGGTTAACGAGTCCGTCGACGGTTGGAGCGAAGAATGGGAACCGATGCGCGATGATTCGGTGTGGCAACGGGAGATCGTTTGCACCCCCGAAGGCAACTACTGGAACGGCCTGATGCTGTTTGAGTTCAAGCCCGAATGAACCCGCTTCGCTCTCTCAACGCCCGGGCTCATCGCGCAGCGCTCTGCTGCGCGGCGGCGTTGCTCTTCTGCGTTCCGTCTGCCCTCGCGCAGCGGCTCAACCTCGATCCGCCGGCTCCCGTCGAGCCCGCGTGGACCTGCACCGCGACGCTCGCAGGGAGCGCGACCGGCCCGTTCGGCGAGGTGGCGTCGCGGCTGCTGAAGGC
>JBIKMF010000331.1:0-4835 GCA_044359425.1 Phycisphaerales bacterium | reverse complement strand
GCCGGGCGGTGGGTCACCTCGAAGGAGTTTGTATGAAACGCAGCCTGTTCTCGTCCGCCCTCGCGCTTACCTTGGCCGCCGGTCTCTCGCTGACGCTCGCCCCGACCGCGGCGTTTGCGCAGGCGGATGCCCCCGCGGCGGAGGGCCAGCCGACGAAGAAGCTCGGGGTGGGCGACAAGGCTCCGGCGATCGAGGTTGCGAAGTGGGTGAAGGGCAAGGAAGTGAAGTCCTTCGAGAAGGGCCATGTGTACGTGATGGAGTTCTGGGCGACGTGGTGCGGACCCTGCCGCAAGGCGATCCCGCACGTGACCGAGCTCGCGCACAAGTACAAGGGCAAGGCGACGTTCATCGGCGTGGCCGTGTGGCAGCAGGACGACAAGAAGAGCGGCAAGGCCTACCACGAGCTGGTGACGGAGTTCGTCGACAAGCAGGGCGACAAGATGGACTACAACGTGTGCTACGACACGAAGGCGGGTCCGGAAGGCGCGATGGCGAACAGCTGGCTGAAGGCGGCGGGCCAGGCCGGGATTCCCGCGACGTTCATCGTTGACGGCGAGGGCAAGGTGGCGTGGATCGGCCATCCGATGAAGATGGAGGCCGCGCTGGCCAAGACGCTGGGCATCGAGTTCAAAGAAGAAGTGACGATGGAGGACCAGCAGGCCGCGGCGATGAACACCATCCGCAAGTTCACGACGGCGATGGCGAAGGACGCGGCCGAGGCGACGAAGATCGCGAAGGACGCGGCCGAGGGCCCGATGAAGGACAATGCCTTTGCGCTCAACACGTTCGCGTGGGAGATGCTGGACAACAAGGCGTTCAAGACCCCCGATCTTGATCTGGCCCACGCGTGGGCGAGCCGCGCCGTGGAGCTCACGAAGAGCAAGGACGGCATGATCTTGGACACGCTGGCGCTGGCCGAGTTCAAGAAGGGCAACGTCGCCAAGGCGGTTGAGCTCCAGACCAAGGCGCACGACCTGTACAAGGCGACCGCCGGTGCTGACGAGCAGGTCATCGAGGAGATGGCCGAGCGTCTCGAGATGTTCAAGGCCGCGAAGAAGTAAGCCGCAACGAACGATCATGTTTCGCAGCAGGGCCCCGGGAACGGGGCCCTGTTGTTTTCCGGGGGAGCTTGCCGAGAGCGGACCGCTGATCGGGTCGCGGATGGACTCGCGGCCCCGCCCCGTTCGCACTGGGCGCGACGACGTCCATCACGGGTATCCCGATGCTTGGGCGAGTCACCCTCGAACGCCGATCACGGCTTCGACGGCGTCTTGAGGTACCGGTCCAGCCACTCGACCATCTCGGCCTGCACGTGCATCGCCGACTCTCGCGCGGCGTACCCGTGGCTCTCGTACGGCAGCATCACGAGGCGGGCCGTGCCGCCGTGGCCCTTGACCGCCGCGTACAGCCGCTCGCTCTGCACCGGGAAGGTGCCGGGGTTGGAGTCGATCTGGCCGTGGGTTATCAGGAGCGGCGTCTTGATCTTGTCCGCGTAGGTGAACGGGGACATCTTGGTGTAGGTGTCCACGGCTTCCCAGTACGTTCGACGCTCGCCCTGGAACCCGAAGGGCGTCAGCGTCCGGTTGTACGCGCCGCTGCGCGCGATGCCGGCCTTGAACAGGTCGCAGTGCGCCAGCAGGTTCGCCGTCATGAACGCGCCGTACGAGTGGCCGCCCACCGCGACGCGGTCGCGGTCCGCCACACCCATCTCGACCGCCTTGTCGATCGCGGCCTGTGCGCTCGCGACGATCTGCTCGACGAACGTGTCGTTCACCGTGAGCGGATCGCCCACCACCGGCATCGTCGCGCCGTCCATCACCGCGTAGCCGCTGAGCGTGAGGCACAGGTGCGAGATCCCTCCGAAGCGGGTGAACCGCGTCGGTGTCGCGGCGACCTGGCTCGCGGTGGCCTTGTCGGTGAACTCCAGCGGATACGCCCAGATGAACAGGGGGAGCTTGGTGCCTTCCTTGTAGTCCGGGGGCAGGTATAGCGTCGCGGAGAGCTCGACGCCGTCCGGACGCGTGTACTTCACGAGCTGCTTGCGGATCGTGCGGAGTTCGGGCGTCGCGTCGACGAATGTCGTCACCGGCTCACGCTTCAGCCCGTCGATCGTCCTTCGGTACAGATTCGGCACGTCCGTCGGTGATTCGTGCATCGTGAGGAACGTGCCCCCCGCGAGCACATCCACCACGCTCTCGTAGCAACCCGGCTCGCACCGCCAGAGCTCCTTCACCGAGAAATCCCGCAGGTCCAGCCGCCGCAGGAACGGCCGATCACCCTCGGGCGTTGCGCCCGGACCCGCCAGCATCATGAAGCCGTCGTCCGCGCGGACCGCCATGCGGCCGTTCGCCAGGCGCGTCCGCAGCGGAGTGCCCGGCGCGTTGTACCGGTCGTTCACCGAGCGATCCCACAGCACACGCGGGCTCTCGCTCCAGTCCGAAGCGTTGTACACCCACGTCTTGCTCCACTTGCGGTCGCGGTCGTACTCGCTGACCAGCGCGAGCGCCCCGCCCCTCTCGATGCCCTCCGCGGGCGCCATCCACGAGATGCCCCGGAACCGGTGCTGCGTCTTGAACGCCTCGCGGGCCTCGCTGAACGGCGGGTCGAGGGTGAGCACGCGGTCGCGGAAATCCGCCTTGTTCTTCGGGTCACCGCCGTCGAGTGCCTCCGCGTACACCAGCTGCGCGGGCGCGGTGTCGCTCCACGCGAAGTCTCTCGGCCCTGTCTCGACGCCCTCGATCGGGATCTGCTCGCGCAGCCCCGCGCGGTGCAGCTCCTTCACGGTGCCGTCCGCCAGCGTCCACACCTCGAACACTTCCGGGAACATCGCGTCCGGCACGAGGTACGAGTACGGCTTTACCGTCCTCGCGACCAGCAGGTACTCCCCGCTCGGCGAGACGTCGATCATCGAGAAAAGCGCGGGCGAACCCACATCCTTCCTCGCTCCCGTCTCGCTGCTCACCAGCGCGAGCTGGGTCGTGAGCAACCAGTCGTACATCTTCTCGTCGTGCGCGTTCTGCAGCAGATCCTGGTACGTCCGGACCTGCGCCTTCACGCCGCTGGTCTCCTGGATCACCGGCCCCTCCGGCACCCGCGGCTCCTCCGGCATCGCCCCCCGCCCCGTCGGAATGAACCGGCACAGCAGCGTCCTGTTGTCGGGCATCCACCGGGCCACGCCCCCCGAGGCCATGTTCAACTCCCGACCGATCAGCCGCTTCACCTTCCCGCTCGACACCTCGCCGACCCACAACTCCACCCCGTCCTCGTACCGCACCGGAATCACGAACCGCTCCCCATCCGCAGACCACGACGGCGCCTCGATCGACGCGTCCCGAGGCAGCTCCAGCGCAACCTCCCGACCATCGTCCAGGAACTTCAGCGTCGCCCCAACGTACGACCGCGGGGAGTGCGGGCTGTTCGCCTTCGCGTTGTACCTCCCGCCCGCCAGCCGAAGCATCGGCGCCGCAAGATCCGAGATCGGCGGCAACGCCTCGTTCGTCATGAGCAAAACCACCCGCCGCGTCGGATCAAGCATCACCGACGGCGACGGGGCCGCATCCAAAACCTTCATCACCGCCGCGGGCGGATTCCGGTACATCTCTTGTCCTCGCGCCGGTTCGGCCACCGCGGCAAACCCGGCCAGGGTGAGCATAACGAGTACGGACACGCTCCATGTGCGCTTCATCGAACGGCTCCTTCACTGCGGCCTGCTCACATCGGCAGAACCCGGGACCAGCGGATCACGCTCCGCGTCGGTGCCCCGATCGCCACGTGCGGTGCGTCCGGCGTCCACAGCCCGCCCGGTCCGTTCCGCGCCGCCATCACCGCGGATCGTACCCGGACCGTCTCCGCCGCGATCCCCATCAGCATGATCGCCACCTTCGACGCGTCGATCCCCATCGACCCCCGGACAAACGACGCCTCCACATCCTGCTGCCCCAGCTGCGCCATCCCCACCGTGTCCACCGTCTGCAACGCCGACTGCGGCGCGGCTGTCAACGCGCGGCAGCGGATCCACAGCGGCATCGGTGGCGTGTCCAGCCCCTTGAACTTCGTCGCGATCCCCGCGAACTCCGCGCCCTTGAGCACCACTCCGCTCGCCGGCGAGAAGTAGTACGCCCCCGGCAACGCCCCGAGCAGTCGCGCGGCGACAGACGTCGCAAACGCCAGATCCAGCAACGGGTTCGCGCTCCCGGTCGCCTCCGCGGGGTTCTTGCCGAACGCGTACGAGGTTCGAACCACGATCACGCCCTTGTGCGCAGGCAGCGCCGTCAGGTTCACCGCGTGCGAGGGCAACGCGAACGGCCCCATGCACCCCGCCGCGAAACACGCCTGCGTCATCTCATCGCACGTGCTCTCGCCGAGGTTCCGCGGATACCCCTCCGTCGCGACCAGGATCTCCGCGCGACCCGTCGCGTGCCCGTTGATCGGCACCCGCCACGACGGATACCCGTTGATCCACCCACCGCCACGCGAGCCCGGCGAACTCGACTCGGGACACAGCGGCGCGAGCAGCTTCTCGATCATTCCCGGGTCCGCCGGCTCCGCAATCAGTATCACCACGGCCTGTGTGTAGGGTGAGTCCATTCGCGCCCACAGTACCAGAACCGCGCGATCTCACTCAACGAGCCACGCTCACGATCGTGTGTTCTCGCCCCCACATTCAGGGCATGGTCGCAGCGGTGACACCACCCTCAAGTTGTACCCGCACCGCCTGCAATACCCCCAAGGAAGCCGAAGCACCACCAGCACCGCCACCCCAAGCCACAACCCTCCCGCGATCCACCACAGGGGAACACTGGCATACCAAAGCGACGCCGACCACGCCGTCCCCG
>JBIKMF010000038.1:0-17051 GCA_044359425.1 Phycisphaerales bacterium | reverse complement strand
TGATCCATGCGCGGATCGGGGAGCGCGGCGTGGTCTTCGACGCCTTCGGGGATCACGGGGTGCGTGGCGTCGAACTGGCGGCAAGCGACGGCGATGCGTTCCTTGAGCGCGCCGGAGAGGCGTTGGCAGAGTTCGTTGGCCCAGAGGACGTCGCCGGCGCGAGTGGCGAGCTGAACGCCTTCGCCGATGGCGTTGAGGAGGCTGAGTGCGAGGATTCCGACGGCGGGCGCGTTGCCCGGGTGAGGGGAAGGTGCCACCGCGTCCGACGCTGCGGGCGAAGATCCCAACCCGGGGTCGGAAACGCTTTCACTCAACGGGTTCCTCGGCGGTAGAAGGTCAGTGGCGCTCATATTCGTCGAACGGTCCCGGGGCGTCAAGGGCCAGCGGGACGCCCGCACGGCCACATGAGCCCGTCGCGACCGTGCGAAGAAGCATCGGCCCGGCGACGGCTACCGGATAGATTCCGGCATGGATAAGGATACGGGGCTGGTGCGAAGGTGATCCTCTGCCGATAGAAGAGATCGGGGGAGCGCGTTACCGGTCCAAGGTGGACCGAGTTTGAGGGAGCACCATGCTAACGGTGGACAATGTCCACAAATCGTTCGGGGACGTGAGGGCGGTGAAGGGGGTGAGCTTTGAGCTCAAACCCGGTGAGATTGTTGGCTTACTTGGACCGAACGGGGCTGGGAAGACGACCACGATCCGGATGATTACGGGGTTTCTGGCGCCGGACCGGGGCCGGGTGCTGGTGCACGGGCATGACACGGTGGACTCGCCACGGGTGGCGAAGCAGGTGATCGGGTACTTGCCGGAGTCGGCGCCGGTGTACCCGGAGATGCGGGTGATTGACTATTTGAAGTACCGGGCGGCGATCTTTGGGGTTGAGCGGCGGGTGAGGGCGAAGGCGCTGGAGTGGGTGCTGGAGCGGTGCTGGCTGAAGGACATGGCGAAGCGGCGGGTGGGGACGCTGAGCAAGGGGTATCGGCAGCGGGTGGGGCTGGCGGCGGCGATTCTGCATGATCCGCCGGTGCTGGTGCTGGACGAGCCGACGAACGGGCTGGATCCGTCGCAGATTAATGAGACGCGTTCGCTGATCCGGGAGCTGACGAGCGATCGGACACTGCTGTTGTGTTCGCACATTTTGCCGGAGGTCGAGCGGTTGTGCGGGCGGGTGATCATTGTGGCGGGGGGCGAGGTGAGGGCTGATGGGGCGACGGGTGCGCTCGCGCTCGATGCGGGGCCGGCGCGGTATCGCGTGGAGACGCGGGCGATGACGGGCGCGGAGGTGGAGCGGACGGAGGTTGTGCTGGAAGGGGTGAAGGGTGTTGCGAAGGTGGAGCGGGTGCAGCGTGGGGAAGCGGTGGAAGGCGTGACGTGGGTGTCGTGGCTGCTGGAGGGCCCGGCGGAGGGCGAGGGGAAAGACGAGGATTTGCGGGAGGGGATCGCGGTGGCGGCGCAGAAGGCCGGGGTGCTCGTGCGGGAGCTGCGGCGTGAGCAGATGTCGCTGGAAGCGGCGTTCATGCGTGCGGTTGAGTCGGACGAGAAGCGGACGGAGCGAGCGGCTGATGCGAAGAAGCAGAAGGAGGTCGCATCATGAGCAGGATGCTCACGATCTGCTTCCGCGAGCTGGGGTCGTACTTCCGGACACCGGCGGGGTGGGTGATCACGGCGCTGTTTTTGTTCATCTCCGGGGTGATCGTGTGGCTGACGGCGTTGACACCGGGGCAGCCGGCGTCGCTGCGGGCGTACTTTGACCTGTGCGGGTGGATGCTGCTGCCGATTGCGCCGGCGGTGACGATGCGGCTGATCGCGGAGGAGATGCGGAGCGGGACGATCGAGACGCTGCTGACGAGCCCGGTGAGCGGGGCGGAGCTGGTGTTCGGGAAGTACTTTGGAGCGTGCATGTTCGTGGGGTGCGCGGCGGCCCCGACGCTGGTGTACGTGGTGCTGCTGTACATGTACGCGGATCCGGCGCCGGACGCGGGCGCGATCATCGCGGGGTACACGAGCCTGGTGCTGTTGGCGGCTTTGTATCTGGCGATCGGGACGCTGTGCTCGGCGCTGACGAACAACGCGACGCTGGCGTTCATGATGTCGTTCTTTACGCTGCTGGCGTTGCTGTTCGCGGGGGTGGCGGCGGCGATGGATTGGGTGCCGGATGCGGCGAAGCAGTCGCTGTATTCGCTGGCGGTGTCGCCGCGGGTGCAGGACTTTGCGAAGGGCGTTGTGGATCTGTCGCACGTGGCGTACTTCGTGGGGGGTGCGGTGGTGTGTCTAGTCACGGCGGTGGCGGCTGTTGAACTGAAGAGGTGGCGATGAGCAGCGCGATCCTGAGGCGGCTGGGGATCTCGTCCGAGCGGGGCTCGCGGGCGGTGGTGTACTCGTGCACTACGGTGCTGGCGGTCTTGGTGACGGTGATCGCGGCGAACCTGGCGTCGGAGCGGTTCATGGTTCGGTGGGACCTGACGGCGGCGCGGGAGCGGACGCTGGCGGCGCGGACGAAGGTGGAGCTTGCGCGGCTGGAGGAGTTGTACCGGATCGTGATCGTGGCGGATCAGTCCGGGCTGGACGGCCGCGCGAAGCGGCGCGTTGAGGACGTGCTGAAGGAGCTGCGGAACCAGAGCGAGAACTTCGGGTACACGATCATCGACACGTCGTCGCCGCGCGGGCTGGCGGCGTATCAGCGTTTGCTTTGGGAACTGGCGGAGCGTGAGGCGGCGACGCTGCGGGAGCAGACGAAGGCGGTGGAGCTCGGCGCGGCGGGGAGTTCGGGGCTTTCGACGTACCTGGGGACGACGCTGTCGCCGGCGCTGATTGAGATCCACGATGCGCTGCCGGGATCACCGCAGGTGGAGCAGGTGCGCGGGTATCTGCAGCAGGCGGCGGCGCGGGCGCGGCTGGCGTCGCGGGATCTGCTGAAGTCTGCGACGGACAGCCAGGATCTGCTGCGGCACCGGATCGGTGACATTCCGCTGCCGCTGACGGACGCGGCGGCGGCGACGATCGTGAAGACGCTGGCGCCGACGGTGGAGTTCTTGAATCAACTGCAGAAGGACATGGCGGCGCTGAGCGCGAGCGACGTCGCGGCGGGGCCGCCCGCGGAGCGTGCAAAGACGCTGCTCGAGGGGCTGGAGCAGCAGCGCTCGGCGGGTGCGCTCTTGAGCGACACGCTGCGGCGGCTGGAGCGGCTGGACCTGACGCGGGTGGTGGACGTGTTGAAGTCGTCGCAGTGTGCGCTGGTGATCGGGCCGCCCGGCAAGGGGCTCGCGGCGATCGACATGGACGAGTTGTACCCGCAGGCGGAGTATGTGGTGGAGGGCGCGGTGTCGGCGGATCTTTCGCGACGGGTGGAAGACCTGATCGCGAGTTCGCTGTCGGCGCTGCGTGTGCCGGACCGGCCGGTGGTGGTGCTTGTGCACGGCGAGAACGGGGCGTTTCTGGATGAGGTCCCGATGTTCGGCTCGCTGATGGGGATGCTCCGGCGCAAGGGGATGGACCTGGTGGAGTGGCCGGCGGCGGTGACGGATACGCAGCCGTCGCTGGCGACGGTGGATCCGCGCGGACAGCGGCCGGTGGTGTATGTGGTGCTGTCGCCGGATTCGACGGCGTCGGCGCGCGAGCGCGGGCAGCTGACGGGTGCGCAGCGCGCGGAGAAGCTCGGGCGCGTGGTGGAAGAACTGGTGGCGAAGGGCAAGCCGGTGATGGTGAGCCTGAATCCGTCGGTTGCGCCGTCGTACGGGCAGACGGACCCGATGGTGGCGGCGCTTGCGCCCTTCGGATTGACGGCGGATTCGGGGCGGCCGCTGCTGCGTGAGGTGACGACGCCGCGAGGTCGCGCGGTGGAGACGGATCGGATGGCGCAGCCGGTGGAGAGCGAGCACGCGCTGACGGGCGCGGTGCGCGGGTTGCCGACGTATCTGCCGTGGCCGGTGGCGATCATCGATCGGCCGATGCCGAACGGGGCGCGCGTGAACAGCACGACGCTGTACGAACTGCCGGCGGATCAACGGACGTGGGGCGAGAGTCAGTGGACCGGGGTGTGGACGACGCCGCGGGAGAAGCGTGGGACGATGTCGGATCTGCCGAAGTACGACGCGAACCAGGATGCGCGGTGGCCGGAGGGGCGCGAGAGCGCGAAGCCGCAGGCGTGGCGGGTCGCGGTTGCATCGGAGCGGTTTGAGGTTGGCAAGAACGCGCAGCGGCTGGTGGCGGTGGGATCGAACAGTTGGTACATGGACGCGGTATCGCGGCAGACGGCGAACGTCGACGGTCGCATGGTGCTGGCGTACCCGGGCAATGGTGAGATGTTCGAGGCGGCGGTGTGGTGGCTCGCGGGGCAGGACGACCTGATCGCGCAGTCACCGTCCGCGCAGGCGGTGGCGATCATCCAACCGATGAACCCGACGACGATGTCGCGACTGCGGCTGGGCGTGATTGCTGGTTTGCCGCTGCTTGTGCTGGTGATCGGGCTGCTGACGCGGCTGATCAGGGGCTAGCGAGGGGCTCGGCTCCGCGGGCTACACGGTCTGGGCGCTCGGCGTGCTTCGCGTGGAGAAGCGAGCGCGCGGCGCGGCGGCGTGATTCCGCGCGTGCGAGTGCTTCGGCGGCGGTGAACTCCGGGAGCGGCGGCGGGCAAATGCAGCCAGCGTGTGCCGCGGCGATGGCGGGGCGTTTGCAGATACCACAGAACTCGCTGGGGTGACGTTCGCCGTTGTGGGCGAGGCCGCACTCGGGGCAGTTGACGTGGAGTTCTTCCTGACCGGTGAGGTCGTAGCCGCAGCGACGGCAGGAGTGGGCTTCGGCCGCGCGTGGGAGGCCGAACGCGAAGGCGGAGAGAAGGAAGACGAAGAAGCCGTAGGGGTAGAGCATGGCCTGCATGAGCGGGAGCGCGATGGTGCCGCGGGTCCAGATGGAGAGGAGGTAGTGGAGGTAACCGAAGGCGAAAATGCCGGCGAGGCCGAGCATGAGATAGCCGGCGCCGATCCAGCGGCGGCGGTGCTTCGCGACGGCGAAGAGGACGAAGAAGGCGTAAGCGATGAACAGAACCATCCGTGCGGGCGAAGTTTACGGTGGTGGCGGGGGGAGGGCGCGGGGATTGGTGTTTGGGTTCCAGAAGGGTAGTGAAGAAGGGGGAGGGGCAGGGGGCCTAGAGTCGGGAAGCCTGGGCGAGAGGGGCCTTGGCGACCAAGGAGTTCCGCTTGAGCACAAGTACGCTCGGTTCGTCGTCGAAGCTCGCGGTTGACGGGGGCACCCCGGTCAGCGCGAAGCCGGTGCCGTTCATGTCGACCGCGTTGACCCAAGGTGATATCGATGCCGCGGTAGCGGTGTTGAAGACGGGGATGCTGCGGGCGGCGAAGAAGTGCGAGGAGTTCGAGAACAAGTGGGCCGCGATCACGCAGGCGAAGCACGCGATGACGTGCGCGAACGGGACGTGCGCGCTGCAGTTGGCGTACGACCCGCTGTTCCAACCGGGGGACGAGGTCCTGGTTCCGGCGTGGTCGTACATCGCGACGGTGTCGATGATCGTGGCGCGCGGGTGCGTGCCGGTGTTCGTCGATGCGGTGCCGTCGACGTTCCAGATCGACATGGCCGACGCGGCCCGCAAGGTGACGAGCAAGACGCGCGGGATTGCGGCGACGCATCTCTACGGCTGCCCGGTGGACATCGATGCGGTGCAGGCGCTCGCGGGCAAGCACGGGTTGAAGGTGGTGTACGACGCGGCCCAGTCGCACCTGGCGACGTGGAAGGGCAAGGGCCTGGGGCTGTTTGGCGATGTCGTGACGTATTCGCTGTACGCGACCAAGAACCTCGCGACGGGCGAGGGCGGCTTCGTGACGTGCAACGACGACGCGCTGGCGCGGCAGATCAAGCTGCTTCGGAGCCACGGCGAGACGGACAAGTACCTGCACGAGCAGGTCGGGTACAACTACCGGATGAACGACATCACCGGTGCGTTGGGGCTTTCTCGCCTCGAGCGTCTCGCGGACCAGACGCGTGCGCGCCAGAAGGCGGCGGCGCGGTACGACGCGATCCTGTCGCAGATCGACGGGCTCGAGGCCCCCACCACGACCGCGGGCGGGGAAAGCGTGTACCACCTGTACACGGTGAAGATCGATCTGTCGAAGTTCCGTTGCACGCGGGACGAGTTCTGCAAGGCGCTCGGCGCCGAGGGCGTGCCGACGGCGACGCACTACCCGCGCCCGCTGCCGAAGCAGCCCGCGTTGTCCAAGTGGGACAAGAAGGACTGTCCCGTGTCGGACAAGCTTGCGACGCAGGTCTTCTGCATGCCGATGCACCACGACCTGAGCGACGAGCACTTTGGGATCGTGGAGGCGGCGCTGATGAAGGTCGCGAACGCGAAGCGCTGATCGAGGAACGAGTACACATCACACGACGCCGTCCGAAAGGGCGGCGTCTTTGCTTTTGGTTTGGATTCGGGGGAGGGGACGTTTGCGCCGCTGGAAAGGCCGGGGGGTCTGCTTCGCACGGTGAACGAGGACGGCGGCCTCGGCGTGCACAGGATGCTCCACGCGCTGCGGTTGTTCCCCGGGCACTTCGAGAACGTCGTCTTCGTTTCGGTGGGCGTGATCGACTCCGGGCGATTCAAGGGCGCGGAGTCGATCGTGCAGTTGATGGCGGAGACGCGCGAGATGATTGAGCGGACCGCGCGGACGATGGGGCTGGGCGCCGCCCACTATTCGACGGTGGGCACGGACGTCGTGGAGGAAGCGGAGAAGCTCTGCATGGAAGTGAGCAAGCTCTACCCCCGCGCGACGTTCGTCGCGGGGCACCTGCTCTTCGAGCGTGAGACCTGGGTGCACCGCCTGATGCACAACCACACGGCGTACACGCTGCAGCGCAGGCTGCAGTGGGCGGGGCTCAACATGGTGGTGCTGCCGGCGCGGGTTGGATGAGCGAGCGCAACGTCGAACCGCGCGGGTAGGAGCACGCAACGCGCTTCGTGCCTCGTCGGGGGTTGAGTCACGCGGGGATATCCGAGCAGCGCGGCGCCGCGGCGTCGCGCTGCTCGCACGGAGCGGGTGGGTATGCCGAGCATGGATCTGCGAGGTGAGTGCGGGGAGCGAGGGTGGACACCGAGTCGTGCGCGGGGCACGTTCAGGCTTTGGTACGTCGTCCCCCGCGGGCGACCACGCGTACGCCTTTCGTGATCCCCATCCGCTTGAGCGTCGAGAGGATCTTCTTCTCGATCGCCGCGACTTTCGTGCCGTCGAACTCGATCTCCATCTCGCCCGTCGCCAGATTGGTTCCCTCGTCCCCGAGTTCCGCGAGATCACCGAGCGCGTCCGCCAACTCGTCAGCGATCTCTCCGCGGTCCAGCGGAGTGTCGGCAACGCCAGACTCCATGTCGATGTAAAGCGTGACGCCAGGCCGCACAGCCGGAGGGGGCGGCGGGGCGGGCGCTTCGGCAGGCACGCCGAGTGCCGCGGCAGCGCGTTCGGTGATCATGCTGACGAAGGTGTGCTCCCACGTGCCGATGTGGAGTTGCGGAGTTGCCGCGGGCTTCGCGGTTTCTGCGCCCGTGTGATCGACGTAGCCGGTTGAAGAGGTGGACGAAGCAAACAGATGTCGCGGCAGAGCCTCGTCAGGTCCGACGGGTTCGACGCGGAGTGTCTTGAACTTCCCGAATCGCCACCCCTCGTCGCTGATGATCATCGGCGGGAGCAGCAGGAGCTCCGGGCCGGGCACCTTGCACTTGGGGGTGGGTTTGCACTCAGGCTTGTAGATGTACACGATGTAGTCATCGCCGAGCCCCCAGAGGTTGGCGTCATCGCGAATGACTCGGCCGAGGAGCGAGGTGGACTTGTTGAGGGTGAACTTGATGAGGGTGCCGGTGGCGTGGCGGGGGGGCGGAGGATCGGTGAGGAACTCGGGGGCCGGCACGGAAGGATCGAGCGGGTAGAGCTTCTGGGCATCGGCGAGGGGAAACTCCCAGCGGGTCTTGCGCGAATCAAGTTCGTACGGATCCCGAGTAGGCTTCGCCCCCTCACGCACTCTCCGAACGACATCGGCGACGACCGATGCCGCCGACGACAACGCGCTCCGAACAAGGCACGAGCCAACGCCGCCAAGAACGCGGCCATACTCGTCGCGCACGACATCACTGCGGTCCAGCGAGAGAATCGCGTGTGGTGCCCACAGCCCGCACGGCCTTATCTGAAAACGCCTTGCGTAGGACAGCTTCGAAGTCTCGAGGCTGTCGTCGCGCATGAACACAGGCGGCAGCGCCAAGGCCCCGGCATCAAGCACTCGTTGCACACCGCGAGGGACGTCCTTGTCGCGACACGCGTACACGTAGACTAGACAAAGCGATGGTGCAGGAGTCCCCCATACCAGCTTCCCACCAACAGAAACCACTTGGACAAGAACCACGACATCATTTTCGGGTTCGGCCGCAACGAACAGGTCTCCTTGCTGGTGCTTGTACATGCGGCTATCTCCACTCGGGCCCGAGGTGCAGCAGGGCGTAGCTCTTCGCAATCGTGACAGGGTAGAACCACTCGCCCGAACTCTCCAAGTCGCGGCAGTCGGCTCTGCTCGTGCATGCTGACAAGGCCCTACTCACGAAGCTCCCGACGAGTGA
Organism: Phycisphaerales bacterium; assembly: GCA_044359425.1. Taxonomy (GTDB): domain Bacteria; phylum Planctomycetota; class Phycisphaerae; order Phycisphaerales; family UBA1924; genus JBEIUO01. Next base: position 8,449 of record JBIKMF010000038.1, on the reverse strand, counting down.
ATTGCTGCCCCTCATACTCCGGCGAGAGCAGGCACCAGCCGAGCTTCGCCAGCGGGCTTCCTTTGAGGGCGGCGCGGATGCACTCGAAGATCGCGTTGGGACCCTTGCCTTCGAACTCGATGTCGAGTTCTCCGGTTTCCAGATCCTGGCCGTGACCGGTCCACTCGCCCGCGCGTGCCGCGGCGAGGTGGGGCTCGATGAGGGATTCGACGGACTCAAAGTCGCAGTCGTCGGGGAGTTGGGCACCTTGAAACCTGAGCGTAACGGAGCCTCGCTTGAGTTTGCGGGGCTTCTTGGGCTTGAACGGAGGAGGCGGCAGAATGGGCGTTCCGGGCTCGAAATCGAAGCGGAGGCGGCCGGCGGCGTGGGCTTCACGTGCCATGCGCACCACCCACGTCTCACCATGAATTCCGGACTGCGAGCACGGCTCGGTCCGGTTCGGCAGAGGCTTGCCAGACTGGTCGAAGTAAACCGGCCTTGCACTGGCGCTTTCAGCGATGCAGTGGGCGCTCAGCAGTTCTCCTGGCGCGAACGGCCGCGAACTGATCGGGAGCCAGAAACCATCCTCCCACCACCGATCGATGAGCAGTGGCGGACCTAGCAGATCAGAAACCGGAAATGCCTGCCGCACAAACGGGTTGGCCGTAACCCCATTGAACACATAGATGAGCGTGGACGAATCCTCTTCAGGCGACAGATACATAGAGAACGCAGAACGCCTGGTAACCACGCGCACATGAAGCCAACCGACGCCGCTCAAGAGGACTGCCCCGACATCACCCGCTGCCAGCTTGCAACGGGCTGCAACGACGCTGAGATCTGCTGGGAAGTTCACCATGCGATTCCTTTGCAACGCGAGGCGTCATCGCCAAGCCGCGAGCGTGTGCCCCCCGCGATCACGGGCCCGGAGCATGCACGGAACAGTACCACAGGATCGGCGTGCCGGAATACGTCTGCGAGGTGTGAGCGGGGCCCCGGGGGGACTACGACTTCACCTCAGGTGTCGCTTCGTCGTGGCAGCGGCGAGAGAATACCAGGCACACGCCCTGTCAGGTCCACAAGAGCCCATCCCACGAGCGACGATTTCTCGAGCACACGGGCGACGGCGGAAGACACGACGAGAAGGTCCATCCTATGTCGGCAGCGGAACGCATGGGTCCCTCGAGGGACGTTGCGGAAACTGAACTCCCAGGGATAGCTGGGATCCGGCACACCCTTCGCGAGCCACGCCGAGCGAGGAACGTCCTGAACCTCGAGCGCGTCGATAACGCAGACGCAGTTAAAGCAATAGTACTGCTGGGCGAGCGCCGCCGATCGCCGCCGGACAGTCACCGGCAGGAACTCCCCGCAGCGGGCCAGCAGAGGCTCGAGCGCTTGCACCGCTCGCGTCGACCACACGGGAGCGAAGCACCACGGGAAGTCCTCAAGAAGACCTCGGCGGCTGGATTCGAAGCCAGATGGCGCTCGGCCAGACCACCTACGACCTGCCGCAAGCCTCGCGACAACCGTCTCAGGCACCTCAACGGCATGCCGCGAGTAGTGTGCAGCCGGGAGCGGGTCCCACGTCGTGCGAAGACTCCAGTATCGAGGGCTGGGCATCGAGTACTACCTTACGCGATGGTGCCGGGTCCACCCCTCAAACCCTTGTGAAGGACACCGCCCTCGTCGGGATCGCCTGAGCGGACCCAGCCGTGAGGGTCGCGGGTCAATCATCCCACATGAGCGGCGTGAGTTCAAGACCCCGCACTCTCTTGGACGCGAGTGCGAGGGCCACATCACTCCGCAGCCACACTTCTTGCTCGGGGCACCTCACCACCCGTCCGTCTGGCAAGCGGCTCAGCTCGCCGCCATACAGCGGTGATCGCATGACAGGGGGCAGCTGAACGTTGACGAGCTCTCGACGAACGACGGTGAGGTATCCCTTCGGAAGCGGTCTCGCCTCGCCTAGCCGACGAGCCCCGCAGCGTTCACAGCGGAGCACGGCAAACCGATGCACCCTCACGGAATCGAACGGGAGACACCAGTCTGGATCCAGCTGCCACCACCTTTCTTTCGGCGCAGCCTTACCAATGCACTCGACCTCTCGCCGCGGCAAGGTCGCCCCACACGCCCCCTCCAAGTGCTCGACCAACGGCGTACTCAGCAGCCAGAAGACGTTTGCACCGATCTGAATGCTTGCAAGACTCCCTGCCTTGTTCAGTTCCGAGGCAGGCACCCGCAGCTTTCCGCGCTGACGCACTCCCGCATGACACTGCGTGCACGCGCCGACTTCGTCTACATCGACCACGTGACAGATGCCGGCAAGGGGATCGCGACCAACCGGAAATGCAATGCACCTCCCGCTATGCGTTGGCGCAAGAAGTGGCGCCGTTTCGACATCGCTTTTGTCATACACCTGCACAATGAGTAGTTTCTTGTAGACGAACTCAGCAGCACACCGTCGCTCCACCTGAGCAATCAACTCTTCCCATTCCCCAGAGTCAGCAGGCACACGAGCCTCGCACACGCACTTGCTAGGATACACCACACACTCAGATCCTGCTTCACGCATTAGCTTAGCCAGGGATGCTATCGCCTCAATATTGGCTTGCTTGCTTTCAATAACCACCACTAGCTTTTCTATCATGTAGTTGTTTCTCCTTGCACATATCGTCACTCGCGTCCTGACGTGCATGTGATCCACGAGCCACCGCGAACGAGATAATTGAACAGCATCGCGTCATCGCCGTCTGCACCTTTCCGCGAGGCTGGAGGGGGCAGATAGCGGGCTTTGGAGAGGAAGAAGGGCCTCGTCTTCCGCTCCATCAACTCGGTTCGCGGGTGTACTCGTCCACCACCGTCAACACCCGGAGCGACCGCCCGTCGTTGATCGTCTGCTCCCGACATTAGTATACGGAAAAGCTGGTGGGAGTGGGCCCGGTGGTTGTCGCCCGCAACCCCCTCGCTCCCTCCACGCCGAGGCCCGGAACACCTAGACCGGCAGGCCGCGCTTTCTCTGCTTCGCTTTCAACTCGATTGCGTCGGTGCGCGTCAACTCGCGCTTTCCGCCTTCTTGGGCGAGCTTCACGCCGAACTCCCTCGCCCAAAACCGACACCAGCGGTAGGCGATGGTCGGCTCGAGCCCCATCGCTTGCTGTAGACGATCAAGCTTGCGGACGACGGATCGGCCATGCGACCACACGGGCCCGGTGCCAATGCGCACGATCACTCCGGTACCGTGAGGCACGACGCGGACGCCGCGGGGGATCCGACGCGGCTCGTTCTGGAGGTAGCACATGATTCCGATGGTCGGTCGACCGTCCCAGTGAACGGCCTCGAACCCGACGGGAGCACCCTCATCCGACCCGTAACGCGTCGGCACAACATGACACGTCGCCACAAAGGGCGGCGACCACACGTCTGCGACGAGCCGGAGCAGGGCTCCTACTTTGCTCGCGGAGGGAGGCTTCTCGAAGCTCAGTGTGAACCACGCGTACGGCTTGCTGGAGTTCGCGTGGAGCGGGAAGTACCACGAACACTGCACGCCGGGCGCCGTGAACGCCACGCCGAATTGGTCACGGCCCTCATCCTGCTCCATCTCGAGCATCAAGGCAAGCCCGCGCTTCACCGCCACTGGCACACGAGTTCCGGTCCACACCGTACCCTCCCACTGCCATGCCTTAGCGCCAGTCAAGCGTGCTATCCCTTCGACGGTCTTCACGCACCCGTCGATGGTCTTGACGCTGGCGGGCTCGGCGGGGAGCCAGCGCGAGTTGAGCATTTCTCCTGAAAACATGCGACGGCCTCCCTGTTGCTGATGCGGCTGGTTGTCGTACTGCGGGGAGAGAAGGCACCAGCCGAGCATTCCTCTTCACCGCAGCCTCGCTTCGCCTGTTTGGCCCCCGCTCCGCGAGCCAACCTTGCAGTCGACGACGAACAACGCTGGCACATGTCACCCGCTTGATCCACGACGGGCCGCGGCGTCTGCCCCTCCATCTGGGCGGGAGTGCTGAGAGAGTCGCTCCGAGAACACCGGCACGGTGAACCAACCGATCGTCCCCATACCGAGTCGAGAAATGGACTCCCGAAGAGGCGGGTTAACGAGAAGATCACCATGCCGCGTGCAGAAGGCCACTTCGTCCTCCTGCTCCGCGGACAAAACGACGTAAGGATCTTTCGCACCGGGCCCCATCGAACATACCTCTCGCTGACAGACCGAACACGCTCGCACCTCTCCGGCCGGATAAAGCATCAGTATCTCGTTCTTTCTTGGCAGGCTCACGGCGAAGTATCGCTCGCCAACCCGGAGAGGGGAACCCTCGGCACTTCGGCACCGGACAAACCGCGCTGACGGCCAACTCTGCGTTAACTCCTCCACCAAGGCCTCGTGCAGGATCGGCATTCCAACGAAAGGAGCTGTGAGCGTCTCAGCGAGCAGGTAGAGGCTCACGCTGGAAGGTTGCTTTGGGAACCATCCGGGCTTCACTATCCGGCACTTGGCGCAAAGGGCGCCTCGGGGCTCGATGCGACACCCATGGCCATAGCTGTCGGTGGCGACATCGTATTCAACGAGATGAACGAGAGCACCGCGTTCCGAACTCATCTACATAGTCCATTCTTTCCCATCGCAGCACGCTGATTCCTAAACTCACATCGACACGCTGCGGACCGATTTGTTCCGCAACCATCATCGAGCTCTTTCAGCACAGCGTACCATTTTCTCCCACACTCGACTACATCCAACCCACGAGCCATTTTGAACCATCGACGCATCGCGGCACCTCTTACTCTCCACACCACTCCATCTACCCCCCTCCAGGCGCGGCCAGAAGCCTGCGCGGGGACGACGTGATGCAGTTCGATCATTTCATTCGTGGTTGTTCAGGGAATGCGGGCTGGTCAGGGGCACGCGGGCTCGCCAGCGGGGTAAGTTCGCAACTGGATCACTACAGAGCGTCGACCGACGTCAGCAGACGCCGGAGGCGCAGCGCGCGGCGAGAGGCATCGACCCAGCCGAGTGTGACGCCACCGTCAGGCCGGGGAGACCCGTTGCGAACGGGGTCGGCCGGGAAAGGGGAAAGCAGCGCGACACAGCCGCCTCCTGGCAGGAGTTCAATCAGGTCTGTTCGTCCTGCGAACACCGGAGCCATGGCCAGCTCCGTTTCGATCCGCGCGACACCTCCACACCGCCTCACGAGCGAAGCGGAGAGGAGGGTCCCCCACCCGACGCCCATCGATACGTCGGCCAAGCGATGCCGGTTCTCCCACAACCACCAGCTGTTCGTCTCCCTGCACAGCGTGGCCGCCCTTCGGCTGAGGTAGTGCAGTCCATCAGAAGACTCGGCTTCGTCGCACACATCGATCATGCCACAGGCGACCGGCTGGTACAAGTCCGCAGCGTGAACGCAGTCGAGCACAAACTTCCGCACTTCTCGTTCTGCCTTGCCAACTGTGGCAGTTGATCGCAGGTGAACTGCAATCGACTCGCCGCACGTGCCTATCGCGGCGTCTGAAGACGACCTCCACTCCACGAGCCACTTGTACCTGCCTGGCCACCAGTTCTCTCGGTGGACCTCCCAACCCTCGACACATCCGTAATCCCAGACCCCCGGTTCACAGCAAACTGCCTCCGCGATGCGTGTGATGTCGGCTTGGTCAGAGGTATCGCCCTGGTAGAGAAACTCCCGCGAGGCATGACGCATCCGCCGCTCCTGCAGCCCATGAACAGCGTTTGCACTCGGAATCTGATAGCTGATATGTGGGGTCTGCACAAAAGCGGCACAACTCGCCACCAACTCACTGATGACACCGCGGAGCCCTGGGGTTCCGGGCGACCATCGCAGTACTATGGACGTTATGATCATTGCTCGATGCTATGTCCATGTTTCTGGCCGCTGAAGTCCCCGTGCCCATTCAGTCAGTCCGTTCTTTGTGTAGTTGCCTCACTCCACTTTACTCCGCGAGTTCTCGCCGGATCATCGGTTGGTTCTCGTACTCCGGTGAGAGCAGGCACCAGCCGAGCTTCGCCAGCGGGCTTCCTTTGAGCGCGGCACGGATGCACTCGAAGATCGCGTTGCCCGTGACGCTGCTCCTGGCTTGTTCTATCCCCTTTGCCGCTTTCCCCCGCGCGAGACGACACGCACGCCCTTGGTGATGCCCATCCGTTTGAGCGTCGAGAGGATCTTCTTCTCGATCGCCGCGACCTTCGTGCCGTCGAACTCGATCTCCATCTCGCCCGTCGCCAGATTGGTTCCCTCGTCCCCGAGTTCAGCGAGGTCACCGAGCGCGTCCGCCAACTCGTCTGCGATATCTCCGCGGTCCAGCGGAGTGTCGGCAACGCCAGACTCCATGTCGATGTACAGCGTCACGCCAGGCCGCACCGCCGGAGGGGGCGGCGGGGCGGGCGCTTCGGCAGGCACGCCGAGTGCCGCGGCAGCGCGTTCGGTGATCATGCTGACGAAGGTGTGCTCCCACGTGCCGATGTGGAGCTGCGGAGTCGCCGCGGGCTTCGCGGCTTCCGCGCCCGTGTGATCGACGTAGCCGGTTGAAGAGGTTGATGAAGCGAACAGATGTCGCGGCAGCGACTCGGCCGGCCCGACGGGTTCGACGCGGAGTGTCTTGAACTTGCCGAATCGCCAACCCTCGTCGCTGATGATCATCGGCGGGAGCAGCAGGTGCTCGAGGCCGGGCACCTTGCACTTGGGGGTGGGTTTGCACTCGGGCTTGTAGATGTACAGCAGATAGTCATCGCCGAGCCCCCAGAGGTTGGCGTCGTCGCGGATGACGCGGCCTAAGAGCGAGGTGGTCTTGTTGAGGTTGAGCTTGATGAGGGTGCCGGTGGGGTGGCGGGGGGGAGAATACTCTGGCGCGGGGGGGAAGGAGTCCGGTGAGCGGACCGGTGGGTTCAGGGTGTACAAGGCGGTCTGATAGCTTCCGCCTCCCATCCGCATCACTTCGTCGAAGGTCCCTCCGGAAGCGGTGAACACACGGGTCCATTCGCTCGCAATGTGAATCAGCCCTTCCACACGGCATATCGGAGCGTTAACAACCGGCCAGAAGCACTCCGAGTATCGATTACCGTACTCATCAGCGAATCGCTTGCCGGGTAACCCCACCAAGAAACAGAGTCTTGCGGGGCACTCGTGAGGGCGAGAGGCGGAGTGGCGTACATATTGACTACTCGTCGACGCGGTCATGGTTGCCCCGGAGACGAAGCGGGGCGGTAGCAAAAGCGGGGAGTTGAGGACTTGCGACAGCGAAGGCTGAACGCCTCCAGCCCACGGCATGGCCAGCACGAACACTAAGGCACTATCGGTGTCTTGATCGCGGAAAACGGGTGCTGGACTGGCGACGACGAATGCAAGACGCACGGACGCGGCAGTGTCCAGCCGTACTAGATCACCAGTTTTCCAGAGTGAGTCTTTCACCGGAGTCGGTTCCTCAGAGCATACTTGAAGCGTGCTTGGCTAACCACTTCTCGGCCACCATTCTTGCTGTCGGACTGAATGGCCGTTTGGGAGATAGGCTTCGCTTTCGATTGGACACTCCGAGGGTGCCATGCCTCTCCATGAGATACGTCTCAACCGCACGAGCAAGGTTGCGAGGAAGAGGCGCGCCTATCGGTTTAAGTTCCACATGGCCATGTTCGCGCCCCCTACGAACTAAGTCGTTAGAAACCCCGAAGTACCGGTGCTCTTGTAGCGAGTTATCTTTATCAACGATCGCATACACCCTAACTATATCACCCTTTGTCTTTCTGATCCACTTGCGAAGTTGCCTCGCCGTCTTTCCATTGATACGAGAGCCCGCCATCACCGGCCCATCATCATCCCCCCACTCGTCCTCGTCACCTCCTGCCCACCGCCCAGCGAACTCGTACGCAAAGTCCTCCATCGAGAACGTGCCGTCGATGATATCGCTCACCGCTCCGGCTGCCGAGGAGAGCAGCGAGATCGGGCTCATGAAGTCATCGAGAGCGTCACCCACCGAGCTTGCGAAGCCTTCGATCGCCTTAATCTGTTGCCAAGTCTGAGAATCTCGGAGAATCTCCGGTTCATCCATGGCCAACAGCCCGACCTCCCCGACGAGCGCGATCGGCCCGGGAGCAAACGGGAGATTGGCAGCCAAGTACGAGCCGACGTAGGCGACGGTGTGCGCTCCGCCAATCACACCCTCTAGGAAGGCCTTCTTGCTACCCATGTCCTCCGCCATGAACTCGTCCACCATCGTGAACGGGTCCCAGGACAACCCCCCCGCATCAAACCTCCCCCACGTATTCCCCCCCAAGTACGCAAACAAACTCCCCCCGTCCCCATACATCTCTTCCAGCCCGAACGCCATGCTCGCCGCGTGGAAGCCGCGGCCGGCGTACACCGACGCTTCCAGCACGTCTCTCCCGCTTGCGTTCGGGTCGAGTTGGAGCCAGCGGCCCAGGTGCGGCGCGTAGTTGCGGTTGCGGACGTGGTAGAGC
>JBIKMF010000522.1:0-17102 GCA_044359425.1 Phycisphaerales bacterium | reverse complement strand
ATGGCGTAGCTCAGATTGGCGCCGCGCAGATTGGCGCCGTTCAGAATGGCGTGGCTCAGATTGGCGCCGCTCAGATTGGCGCCGCGCAGAATGGCGTAGCTCAGATTGGCGCCGCTCAGAATGGCGCCGTTCAGAATGGCGCCGCGCAGATTAGCGCCGCGCAGATTGGCGCCGTTCAGATTAGCGCCGTGCAGATTGGCGCCGTGCAGATTGGCGCCGCGCAGATTGGCGTAGCTCAGATTGGCGCGGACGCCAGCAGGATCGCCGGCAAGCCATAGCGTGTGCAGGCGAAGCGTCTCGCTGATGTTGACTGTTTGGCTGTCAGTCATGGACGTGTCTCTGTGGTGAGTGGGTCCTGAGATTCGTTCCAGAGATTGACACCTGGCTGGTCCACCGCGCCGTTGTTGCGGATGTCGGCCCAGCTCCAGGATTCGGCGCCATCGACGTGCAGCTGAAACTGGATCTCGCCGGTTGGTAGCTCAGGATGCTCGGTGTCGCGCAGGATGCGCTGAACAGCGTCAGCGATTTCGCGTTTTTGGCGGACTGAAAACATGGTGTCTCCGTAATGATGTGGTGAGTGATCAAGCGGCCAACAACCGCCGAACCGTGGTGCGCGAACACCCCAGTCGATCAGCGATGCGCTGCTGTGTCCAGCCGTTGCGGCGCCACCGCCGCGCCCTGCATAGAGAGGATGCGGCAGACTATTGATGGCTTCCATGTCCAGTAAATCAGCCACGGTCGTAGTCTTCCTGCTTAATAGGCAAAGTCAGATAACGCAGAAAAGGAATTGATCCAGCCCAAGCAGAATCAAAATCCCTCAACACTTTGTTTGTAATCCAGTGATTTCCGCCCCATCCATCACAACCAGTTCCGCCGGTATTCCCCCAGAACCATCGCCCAAGGAAGCCACCTTCACTGGTTATGCGGAAGAAGTGATTGCTCATGCCGCCCCCTGAAGTACCTGCCAACTGTAGCACCGTTGGGCCCAAGCGGCAAGACACAGAACAGGGAGAGTATGGAGATGGGGCGAGGAGTAACAGCTCGGTTAAACCAATAGACCAGCAATAAAACTTCTGTCAGCCTCCAGACTTTGCTGATTTCTCAGCACGGTGCCCTTAAAACCATCCATGAGCCAAATATTATGCCCTTTCAGCCCAGAAACATTAGAAAGTAATGGCCAGGAGTGATCTGTGTCAAAAATAATGGGTTTGCCAACTTTGTCGAATTGCCCATTCCTTAAAGCAGTGAACGTGGGACCATACCAGTCAGCCCCGGTTGTTTTCATCCAAACCAGTTCGTTCCGCCCCTTTGTGGCCCTGATACCACTGGCATAAGAAACCCCAATAGGTTTATCGGACCACTTCTTGACCCACTTGACAACCGCAGGCTGAAACCATTTCACGGAGTCAGCGGGCAGCTCATTGCCTACCTCGTAAATCACGTTGCCATAGCTTTCAAGTGTTTTTACCACTTGCTTTACGTGTGCTCGCTGATATTGGTTCCACTTTCCCTTGGTATGCACTTGATCGTAAGACTTGGGCCCCATACCATTAAATGGATGCCTTTCCCACGCCCCCTCAAATATCCTTTCAATCGAGTTCTCGAACAAGGTAACACCTACTATAATATCTTTCTTTTTTGCTTTCTCGACGAACGCTTCAAGATTTCTGTAAAACGATCTGTTCGACAGGCCATTTTTTTTCCATGGCCCATCTTGTATTTTTGCGACACCAGGAGTATTGCTGCCCCACTGCGACTGAGAGAAAATTGCCCCACCCGTTTCTACGGTCCAGGCTCTTGTAAAGTTACCCGTGATCCTGTCAATTCCTATTTTTTCGCCCCCGATCCTCTGAATCGTGTTCCAGGTGTGATTACCTGCAAGCCTGATTCTCTTACCATTTTTGTAAAAATTTTTGCCCTTAATGGTGATAGTCACGGTGGCATGGATGTAGACAGTTTCACAAGTATTGTATCTTGACTTGTCGAGTTGACAAGCTGCATTAAATACTCAGTCTTGCATCCTCAGGAAGCGAATTTGTTTCGCGACTGCCAGATTCCCCTCTCTCTTGAATTTGTAAACACACTCCCCCTCAGCAGCAAGAAGCTCAAAGAATCTTCCACTAAAACGCATACCATGAATTAAATAAGTGTCAGTTAGTATGTCGTAATGATTTTGCCTTGTTAGCGCCCAGCCAAGCATTTGAACTGGAAACAAAATAAATCTAATACATCGAGCCCACCAGGGAAGAATCATCCCCTCTGGCAAAGAAAAGAAATCACAGATTTGATGAAAGGCTTTTACTCTGAACCTGAAGAAAAAATCTTTTTTCATTTGAAATTACTAGAGTCTGAGTAACCATCAAAAAGCACAGGCGGTTTTTCAGCCAAAAGCGTGGCACATTGATTTTGCAAAAGCCTAATCTCATGCAAAAGAACGTGGACTGTTGCAAGCTGGTCAAGACCAGCTCGAACACAACGATTGGCAAGGGGCGAGGTTGAGTAAAACTCTCCAGCGTCTTCTGCTGTAAAACGAGGTGAATTTTTCATCTGTCGAATAAAGCTGATTTAATAACTGACAGACACTCGGGACAGGGAACCAATCGACCTTGGTCCTCTGTCGAGTAAGCAGCGTGATCTATGTCTTGAAAGCACCAATCGAAGCTGGATAGCCTTTGCCCACACCAGGAGGTTTTCTGCCTATCGGCGTGCGTGTGCTGAATGCACTTGATGTACTCAGGCCTGTTATTCATGGCTTTGAAAGCGCTTGATGTCTTCAATGGCTGTGAACTCGGTTTGACTCATCCGCCCCTGCAGCATGTCGGATGCCAAGTAAACCATTTCGTTCCACTCACAAAAACGTTTATCGATGTTATTTTCTTTCATCCAGTGCGTAAAAGCCCAGACGTGACCGAAATAGGGCTTTCCCTCGCCTGAGGACATCTCTATCTCATCAAGAGTTGGTTTGTATTTTTCGATGAATTGTTTTGACAGTAGCTCTCGCCTTGCCCTCCGCAGTTCGTCAGCCACAATCTGATAGCCATTGATCTGATTGATAGCAGACTTGATCTCGGCGTCAATCCTTTCAAGTTCACTCATTACTTCGCCCAGGCGAATGGAATATCGTCCTTGGGTGTATTTTGAGAATCCTCCTCCTGAGTTGGAAGATCCTGCCATTCCGCACCGCGTTCACCGTATCCTTCCGTCCACGTAAAAAGCCCCTGCAATACATATTCACTCTCGCCCCCTTCGTATTTTCTGTGAATTAGGCGATAGGCGGAAGGAACATTTGATCCGATACGTGGCTGGGCCAAGGTAGCAAAAATAAATTGCGGTTCGCTCATTTTACTGCCTCCACGCAGTAAGCGCCATTGCTCCAGGCAATAGCAGAAATTCGCTTGACATGGATCTCTGCATCTTCGCCAGGCCTTGGTGGCATACTAGATCCCTCGTTGTGCCACCATTCTTCAAACAATTCCATAACTTCTTTTTGTGTTTTCAATGGTTTCATTTGTGCATGACTCCCGTAAGAAAGGCCGCTAGCAGAAATCCAGTAACAAAGCCCAGCATCATTCCAGTTGCAGTGGTTTGAACTGATTGACAAACAGCAAATGCCTGAGTGATCATCTCTTTGCCTCGTGAAACATTTCCATCAAATGTAAAAGATTTCTTTTTTGGATCTCGGTGAGGATACTTTCGTAAATGGGATAAACATCAGAGACATCTGATTCCTGCAACGCCAGCCAGTCCTGATCAGCAAGCCAGTCAGCGATTTCACCAATAAAGCCAGGGGGCGGAGAAGTATCAAGAAGATCCCTGTGCTTTTTCCTGAGAAAAGCTTCAACGTTGAGAAGATGAAAGTCGCCCATTCTTGAGATTGGAATCGATCGCCCATCTTTGGTTTTCCAGACGGGTTCTTCGATTGCGGTTTTTGTTAAGCTTTCCATGTGATGGCATAAAACGAAAATCAAAGTCGATCAGAGTGCATTTCACGTCAGCGATACTGCAGAAACTCGGGCTCAATCATTCCATCTCGCTGATTGATATACTGCCACGCCTCATTCCACGTAGAGCAGGGGCGAACGCAGGACTGCCACCATTTACGTGCCAGAGAACGACGCCCTGAACGAAGCATCTTGCTCCAGTCAAGCTGCAAAAAACGCAGGCGATTGATCAGTGAATCAATTGGGGACGTGGAAGACGTGATGATTTTTGTTCTGCGAATGTTGGTGGCTCCGGTGTACGTTTTGCCAGAAGGAAGAACCGTCATAAAAGAAGGGCGATGAAACGATGTGCCGGATAGGCTCCGGCGGGCCGTGAAACAGATCAGACAGCCTCAAGAGCGGCCAGTTGCAGCTTCAGCTGATCAAGCGAAGCCGACTGCAAACCTTCTTGCTCCTTGGCTTCAATCGCCTCCATGATCTTCTGCCGCTTGGTGGCACGCTCAGCAGCGTCAGAGGCCTTCTGGGCTTCCTCCTGGCGCACGGCGATCACGGTCTTCAGCAGCTCCAGTATGGCCCTCAGCGTGTCCCTCCGGGGGTTCCTGGAGGTCTCCACGAAGCTCTCCTCCTCCAGGGACTTCAGCTCGCGGTTCACTTCGATGGCGATGTTGTTGACACTAAAACCGCTGCGAGAAGTGAGAGGAATGTCCCAAAGCTGTTCAATGGTCAGTTCGCCTCGCTCAGAGGGGAAGCGAAACTTTTTGCGAGAGGCGAGAAGAAACAGATTGACTTCGGACATGGTGCGTAAAAGTGATGTGTGTTTGAGAATGATGGTCAGAACTTGATTGTAAACGGTCGCCCATCCGCAATCACGTTCACGGAGTCAGAACGAGTAGAAGAAAAGCCAACACCAGAGAGTTGATTGTTACTCGGCTGGCACTTGGTTTTGTTGCCAAGCACCTCGAACACTCTGCGATGCCGCTCAAGTGAACTCATTAGAAATTCATTGAAAATCCCCCTTGCAGGCTCTGGATTAAGGCACTTGTCGAGAATGAAGAAGTAGTGCCGGTTGCCCGTCTTGCTTGAATTCTCCCAGTGATTGGGGGAGAGCATCAGGACATTGACCTTCGTTGGCGTGTTAGTTTTCACGCCCCACTTCTCCCGTGCAATTGCTGCACTTCCACTAAGTTTACCATGGGTCTTGATTTCTGCAAGCTCCCCGTCCTCAACGATAAGTGTCAGGCAGTGAACCCCAGGATGCCCCTGACCAGGCATGGGCGAGGCGTCGCAAGAGAATTCATGGATGCTGCCAGCAAATTCAACCTGAAGCTGAAAACCTGGATCAGCGGTTTCACGGCGACAGAAGTTGTTGACGTAAATCTTGTATTCGCCATCAGTAATCTGAATCCAGCTCAGATTTTCGACAGGTTCCCGTGAACGACCAAAGCCAGCGTTCATGTCAACATCAAGAATACCTCTTGTAGCGCCGTAGTAAATATGGGTTCCGCGAGGATCAATGCAATGAATGTCAAGATCGTCGTAGTTGAACCACGCTAGGGAGCAGCGAAACAGTGCATTGATGTTGCCACCAGCAGTTTTCACGCGCTCTTTAATCGAGTCAGCGACATCACCGTCATAAGACCAACCAAAAGCGTTGTCCCACTTAAACAGTGAGGGCGAGTCAGGAATAGCCGGGGCAGTAATACTTGCAAAGTTATTTAGGTGACGGTTTTCAAGAACTAGCTCGATGCGCTTGCTACGCATTGCGATGAACTGCTCAATCCCAATCTCCTCGCCCTTGCGTGTAGAAGCGGTGGGACGCACCTCTTCCATCAAGAGATCGGTCAGGCCGCCCTTTGCCTTGCCCCGCACATCGTTGTCGATGAAGATAATGTCATTGACACTGATGTCTTCAATCGAAGCGAAGCGACGGCTGATTGAATCCTCCAGGTCAAGGCGCTTGAGTGTTGCAACAGCATCTTCGATCATGCGGGGCGTGATCAAAGCTTTGGGGCGCTTGTAGTTTGCTGGGGCAACCTTACTTTCAAAGCTTTTGATAGCTTTCTCTTGTTCCACCCCCTCAGAAAGGTCAACAGCAAGTGTGCCGATCACCGTGTTCTTGAAGCGAGCAGCGGGGTTGCCAACATGCTCCCAGGCGTAAAGCTCTTTGTTTTCCGCCCTTTCGTGACCTCGCTTAAGGGAACGGAACTCGGCGACGGACTTGCGATGCTCTTCGCCCCGATAGATTTGGTTGTCATCGATCAGAGTGATAATCTCATCGAGATCAGAAGACTTGATGATTTCAAGCCCCCGCTTAAATACATCGTAAACCGAGTTGATCTTGCCAATATCCTCGCCCGGCGAACGAGAGATGCAGCGACTGGGAGTATTGCCGTAGAAGTGATACCAAGTAATCGCAGCATGAGAATCAAAGTTTTTCTCGTGCCCGAAGTTTATTTCTTTGGTACGGAAAACAGAAAGAATAGGGCTGCTTCGCACAATGCGATCCACCTCCTCTGCAACAGTGGCGTAGGTGTCGGAGATACCAGTCAGCCCCTGCCAGACCGTGTAGATCTGACCGTCCTTGATTGCGATGATCGCCCCTAGATTGCGAATGAACTGCTTGCAACACTGGCAGTCGTGTTCACTGCGCTCGCGAAAGATAGGGTTAGTGCCCTCGGGGAAAGCGTTCAGATAGTAATCAAAGATTTCGGGGCAATCAACTTTATAGAACTCGGCAAAGCTGCCCTTGAGTTGTTGGAGCCGCTGGTTGACGGCAATGGCAAACTCTCGGAAGCCACCAGCAACGGGCATGGCGGAAACAGAAGACGTGGGGCGGTCGATGGAGACTGTCATTTGATTGGTTGATTCGTGTGACTGGTTTGAATGGAATTAAGCGAATGACCAGTCGATGAAAACAGCATCGTGAATGCTTTCATCAACAATTGCAGTAGCGATTGACACGGGCGTAGGGGATGGAATCTTTTCAATGAAAGAAGCTATCTCGGAAATCAGCTGATTTCTCTTCTCTTGACGAGCACGAGCATCGGCTTCCTCTTTCTCAATTCGCTCCCACTCAAGCCGAGCTTGCTCCTCCTCGCGAGCTTTCTCTTCTTGTTCTTTCTGCTGTAAAAGCAACTTAGCTTTTTCCGCCTCCTCTTCGGCCATTTGCTGTGCAATCAGGGCAGCCTGAGTGCGCTCTCGCTCTTTTGCCGCAAGTTCCTCAGCTTCAAGGCGTCGCCGAGCCGCTTCGACTTCACGAGCTTTGCGATCAGCCTCAATAGCCTCTTGCTTGATTCGCTCAAGCCGATCCGCTTCGTCACGAGCAGCTTTTTCAGCGCGAAGCTTTTCAAGCTCAGCTTGTTGCTCTTCTTGAATCAGCAGCATGTCAAAAGCCGCTTGCAGCTTCTCCAGGGCCTCCTGCTTACGATTGGTGCCAGCAGTGGAGAACTCCTCCAGACTGGAGGTATCAATGGCCTCCAGTTCTTTGATTCGAGCCTGCGCCTCCTGAGAAGTGGAGACGCCCTCGGCAAGAGTTGCAATCCTGCCAAGCACGGCCTTGTGGATGCTGATGCGAGCTTCTTCTTCTGCCTCCAGGGCTTTAATCTCCTGCTCGTGAGGCTCAATCAGTCCTTGAACAGAAGCTTCAAGCAGTTTGGCTGTTTCGTCTACAGCCTTGCCTCGTTGAATGTGAACTGCCTTGGCGTCTTTGCGAGCACGTTCAATGTCGCCCTTGAGCTTACGCAGGCTGGCAACCCAGCTACGAGCTTCTTTGTTTTGCTTTTTGTCTCGGTAGTCAAAGATTTTTTCTTGAGACTCTTCTGTTGCGATAGCGATGTTTGCAGCAATAGCGTCCCATTTGCTTAAAGCTGTTACTTCTGTATCTGCTAATACAATTTGACTCATTGAGGGGTGTCTGCGAAGGAAGGGGGCCACTGGTGGCCTGACCTGTCTGCGACACTAGCACCGATAGTGCCATAGCGCAATCCCAATGTCAGAAAATCTTCAAACTGTTGCAAGCAGTCGGCAACCTGATAGACTGCGAGGACTTGAGCGACTTCTCATGAAGCTGCGGCCTCACGCGAACAAGTTTCTTTTTATTGTCGTGAATGTATTCAAAGCAGTTTGCATGGTTGCTGCAATATTTGCAGTTCTCTGTTTTATTGTTATTGGAATAGGCGGTCTGTTGCTTGCAAGCTATGGATTGGGGGGCTTGGCGGGGGTTGTTTTTACAGTTCTTGCTCTGCTTGGGCTGCTTTTTCTTGGCCAATCGGGGCGATGAGCAACAAAAGGATCTACGCGGGGATAGGTTCAAGAGAAACGCCCCCTGCAACACTTGTGATCATCAAGAAGCTGGCGGGCCTGCTGGAGCGAGAGGGGTGGCTGCTGCGGAGTGGGGGCGCAGATGGCGCCGACACCACCTTTGAGCAGGGCGTGAGGGACCCCAGGCATCGAGCCATCTTCCTCCCCGGAGACTGGTTCAACGAGCGCAGGGCGGGCACTGGCGGCTTTTACGACAGCACCAAGCTCCCAGGCTGGGAGAAGGCCCTGAAGACGGTAGATCGCTTTCACCCCGCCCCCGACAATCTCAGTCCGTTTGGGCGCAAATTGATGGCGAGGAACGCCATGCAGATACTTGGGCCAAACCTTGATCGCCCCACTGATTTGGTTATCGCATGGACGAAGAGCGGTCTAATGTCTGGCGGAACATCGCAGGCACTAAGAATCGCGGAAGAATATAAAGTGCCGGTCATAAATCTCGGCTCTCCGTTTTACGGCCATTTGATTGATGGTGTGCAGTCTGGAATCAATGCAGAGCATGTCGTGATACAAAAAGTGATGGAGCAGTGCTGGCAGCTAGAGTCTTAGCAGACGCAACTGGATAAAGCCTGTCCTGCCGTTCATGGCTTGATAGAGCCCACATTTTCGCCATGATTTACCCCGCAACTCTCAATATTACGATTCTGCAGAACTCGACCTTTGAGTTGAGTCTTCGTGCATTGCAGAATCAGAAAGCTATCACTGGTTTTGCCGTTGCCAACAGTAATCCAATTTTTGTTGTGCCATGCCATCGCTTCACTGCTGGCAGCAAGGTAGTAATAGTGCCTCAAGGGCAAAGCAGTGCATCGCTGCCTGCCGCAACACCAGAAACATACGATGTTCCCTGCGGGCTAGAATTAAACAAAGTGTATTTTGTAGTTGACGCTGGGTTGGCGACCAACACATTTACTATTTCGGAAACCGATGGCGGTAGTCCAATTACGGTTGCTGATACCCCCCTGGGTTCTCTAATGGTTGCAGAACCTGTTGATCTAACGGACTACACCGCCGATGCTGACCTGATAGACATTACCACCAAGGAAGAGGTGGCAACATTTACCTGCACGCTGCCAGCCGCTGCTGATGGACTGGTCCAAATCACGATGGAACCAGAAATCACTGTTGACCTGACAGAGGGGCTCAGTAACTGGGATTTGTCACTAACAAGTGATACCGGCGCCCGATATTACTGGCTGCAAGGCACTGCAACTGTGACAAAAACCAGTTCGAGGAGCTGATTATGACAGCAATTGATACTGTTGTCGTCGCTCAAGTATCTTCAAGCAATACCGGAGAGAGTGCATATGTAGTCACTGCCAACTCCATCGACAGGATAAAAGTTTCTACGGCTGAGCAGCCAGAAAGTGCAATATTTGCAAATCAACCAGCTGCGGTCATGGTCGCTGTCGTTGATTCTGTATCAGGGCCGACCCCCATTCCGCCATCTCCAATATCAGAATCAGGATTGGCGAGTTTTAATCCAACAGCAAGCCTTAATTTCGTTGTTCCATTTGCTGTTCTCCAGGCAACCGGTGCTGGTGGAAATGTTGCTCTACCTCCGGAGGGCACGCTGCAATTCAGCAATCCAACGCCTAGTGTCAATTTTGCAGTGTCGCCCGTTGAAATTAGCTTGTCCGTTCCCTGACTCGTGATCCCTAGCCTGACCCTAAACCCGTCAGCGCTATGGCATCTCTGATCTTCAACTCCTTCCACGAGGATCTGGCCAAGGTTGTATCAATAACTTGCAATATCACTAACAGGCAGGCCACGCAAGGATGAAATTTCAATGAAAGGCCTCCTGCTGGTTATCGCTTCAATCATTTTGATCCCGGCCATTCCCCTGCCGCTCGCTGCTTCTCTGGCGTTAACCCTGCCATTGGTGGCAGCCATGGCCGACATAATACAGCCATCCGACATTGAGGAATAAGATCGCTGACCTCGGCTAGCGTGGCATCAACTAAAATAGGCCTAAAGCCGCAGTTTCGCCATGCCCGCCACTAAGGAAACCTACTCAGCAGCTGCCCCATGGCTTGCATCAACTGCAGCGCAGTTGTTAGAGGATGCGTTCATTGATGCCGGCTTGATGACAAGCTGGTATGACTCATTCCTGAGCGGCAGCGTTGAAAACAGAATCTTGCAGGTGGTATATGACGGCACCAAGACTTACGGCACCTGTTATTACTGGTTCGTCATCTCGACCAGCACAATTGGTGTCAGCGTGGCAACCGGGTGGAACGCCACAACACATGTGCCCACCGGGACGCAATACAGCGATTATTTCAGTACGGAAACCAACACCACGGCCAGACATTCCCCACTGGCTGGCACGTTGTCAAGCAGCACAGAGATTAACGTCGTTCGCTACACCAGCACCGACAACCCGGATTATTCGTGGTTTGTGATCAGGAATGGTGCAACGCCCTTTCCGTTTATGATTACGCCAGATTCCGCGCCGCTGGTGCCGTGGCTGGATCTGAATCAGGTGTTTTTCCATCATGTTGTGAATATGCTGATGGAAGTGACAAGCACTACAGGCAACACAAGTGTAGGGCGAGCCCACTTCCAAGATATTTACAGATTGCGCAGAAGCTATGCACAGAGCCAGGGATTGAGATCAGAAATCAGTGCAACTGATGGATACACCGATTCTCGACGACTGTTTGGTTACAGCAGCGTTGGCGCTTCGACTAGTACATCTCCCTCTTCCGATATTTTCGCCAACGTCATTTCCGTGCCCTACCGCCTCCAGCGCTCCGGCCTGCCGTTTGCCTCTAATTACACCCCCGTCCTATTCGGCTGCTCCTATTCGTTCTATGTGAACGAACCACTGCCGGATGATTTCGCCGTCTACTTCCCCTATACTAACACCAGCTTCAGCTTTGGTGACAGCATCGTGATCACGGCTGGCGTTGAAGAATGGGAAGTGCTGAACTTTGCTAACAACAGCTCAGCAGATGCTGCCAGTCCGCTGTTCCTGGCGCGGCTAGTCTGATCTTAGCTGAAGTTGCAAATGGCCAGCATTTCTGTTCCGCCAAAAGATAGTCAAGCGGGTATTGCCGCCGAAGCCGCTTCGCAGATGACAGTTTCAACATCAAGCAGTGAATCCACCACACTGACAGCTTCGACGCCCTCTCGCATGACAATCGTGGCGATGAGGGGACTCGCAGGCACTGGCGGGGGCGGGGGCGGAGTAAAGAATCTCTCAGAGCTTGAAGATGTAAACGTTACAACAAATCCTCCATCTGATAACCAGCCACTTGTTTACAATGAGTACCTAGAAAAGTGGGTTCCAGGCGATAAACCTATTAGTCTTGACTACATTGAACACACCACCGAGAGCTTGCTGCCTGGCGACGTGGAAGACGTTTCGCTAAGCTCTCCGCTAATTTTCAACATACTGGCAATATATTCAACCAACCCAGCATGGGTTCGTGTCTATGGAACAAGTGATGCAAGAACGGCTGATACGCGAACCAGCCCAGGTGGAATACCACCAGCAGCTGGAACTGACTTCTACGCAGAGGTCGTAACCACGGAATCTCCACAGCTTATCAGGTTCTCCCCCATCCCGATGGTACTCACATCTTTTGGAGAGGTATTTATTCGGGTCGTTAACATGGACACTGTAAACAGAGAGCTATATCTCAATTTCGGGATTCTTGCTTACGGGGTTTATACAGTAGGCGGTTGACGCCTGATCCTTGCTTTCTTCACTTTATTCCTTTCTTGAATCATGGCCTGCACTAAAGAAACCTACACCGCTACAGCAACGTGGACCGCCAGCCAGCTGGCCACGCTGTTCCGTGATGCCTTCATCGACGCTGGGTTGATGACGGACTGGTACGACTCATTTCTGAGCGGCAGTATTGAGAATCGGATTCTGGAAGTCACCTACGCCGGGACCAAAGCATACGGCAAAACTTACTACTGGTTCATGTTCTCGACTACTGGCGTGTGGTTGCATGTGGCAACGGGATGGAATACTGCGACGGATCAGCCAACTGGCACGCAGTATCTGGACTTCTTTGCCACCACAACGAACGCAACAACCAACCACTGGCAGATGTTCGCTGCTGCCACATCAAATACTGTGGAGCTGGTGCGTTACACCTCTGGCGTGGATGCGGATCAAAGTTGGTTCACGATCAAGCGCAGCGGTGGTGTTGATCGGACGTTTACGATTATCAACGATGCGCTTACGGTGCAGTCGTGGCTAGATTTGAGCAAGGGGTTTTTCAATGGGTTTGTGCATGTGGCACCTTTGATTGATAGCAACTCTGGAGTTGTCCAGTTTGATCGTGGGCCTGCCCTTAGGCGGGAAATTGCAGTGGGGACCTATCTAATTGGTGATACGGCCTCAACGAATTATACTAATAACATTGTCACTAGAACCCTTTGTTCGTATGGAGTAACCGGAAGGGCCAATGCTAATGGTGCTGGCAACTACGGCACAACGGGATTCATCCCCCTCCCCACCGCCTCAGCCACCGCCAACCCTGCCTACACCGCCGACAGCAATCCCGTATTCCACAGCCTGCCATTCCACCCTTACGTTGCCGAACCGCTGCCGTCTGACTTCGGCATGAGCTTCCATTTCGCCAGCAATGCCTTCGACCCTGGCGACACGCTGGTGGTCACTGCAGGCGCTGAAGAATGGCAAGTGCTGGCTGAAACCGCAGGCACTGCCGGGACCGTTGCCACCCCCATGTTCCTCGCCCGCATGGTCTGAGTCTGATGGCTGTCATCAATCAGAGCCCCTTAGGTCAAACCAGCATCGCCATCTCGGGCATCAGCTTCGCCAGCCTGGTGGTCGGCAGCGGCGATCCATTCCGTGAGCCCGCCTCGCGTGTACATGATGGTGGGGCAAGCGTGGCGATCTCGTTTGGCGGCACTCCCGAACCCCCCGGCCCAACCATCCCCACCACCGGGCAAATCTGGCCCTTGGGCATTCCGATTACTGGCACATAAAATGAAATAACTGCAATCAATTCACGCCACGAGATTTTTAAGTCGCAGCAAGAGTATGTCCCAGCCATTAGAGTGCTAGCAGTCGATATTAAGCAGTGGCCGTTAAAACAAGCATTCTAAAAAGACTCGTAACTCAGCTAAGACGGAACGGAATGTCAGAGGCTGCGGCAAATGCAGCAGCCAGAAGTAGATTGCAAAAAGCTGGGATACTCAAGAAGGGAAGTGATGAACTAACGGAATATGGCAAGAAAAGACAGGCAATGGGGGCGGCTGGCAGAGCCAAAGATCGAGCAGCAAAGGCAAGTGGCAGAAAACCGAGTGAATATAAATATAACGCTAAAACCAATAGAGCGACGCTGAAGAAAAAATAAACGGATCATGGCGCGACTTGACAAAGAAAAGACTGCGTGATAGAATTAGGAGGTCAAGTTTCTTAACTTCTCAAACATGAAAGGATCTTTGCATTTTACCGGCAGTCAAGACAGCGAAACATTTATTGGAAAGCTTGTAAATGTGGTAGTTTCCATTAAAAACAAAGGGGAATCGAAAAGAGTTATTTGGCATCAGCCAGTTCGAGATCAGCTCTGGTGGTTTGGCTTTCAGCCCGAGAAAGGATGCTTTGGGCGCATTCGCTGGTTCAACTCGGACCAAGACGAGGGCTCATGGGGCAGGGTCTTTCTTTCACGCAATCCGTGATAGAATCCCTGAGCGACTCAAAGCCCCTACCGGGCCGTAGGCCGCAACAAAGACCTTGCTTCGGCGGCAAGGCGGTTTCCGGGGAGTTTGCCAGCGTTGCAGCCGGAAAACCTAGTAAATACTGGAAATGGAGACGGATGTTCGCCCGGTGAATTCAAAGTTTGTCATTAGCCATGGCATTTGTTCACCAACTTCGAGCTACCCGTCTTCGACACAACTCTCTCTTCGGCTCTGACCCCGTGCTAGACGCGGCAGTAGGAATCCCTGGGTTGTGGCTGCCGCTCTGCTACCAAGGACGCTTGGTGAAGCATCGGGCATAAGTCCTGCTTCGGCAGGCCAGGGGGCTGATCACCCCTGCCAATCACGGAAAGACCCGAAGCTTCGGCCCTCGGGTCTTTCTTGTGTTTGCAGTTATCTAGCTTTTACAGTTTTGCACAGCAATCGATCGATAGGCTCAATTGTTCTTTTTTGCCCCGGACTGAAACCGTGAGCAGTGGTTTCAAAGTATGCAATTTTCTCATCAAGGAAATCATTGATTACTTGAATTCTCATCCCTCTGCCAAGCTCCTTCTGACTTTTCTTTCTTTCGAGCAAGACCAAGATCTCTTTCAGTGCCGCTTCTGGCACATCGCATTCGTGCAGCAATTGCGCAAACAGCATAGGCGGGGATTTATGGTACTTCTCGATCCACATACAAGCAAGCACGGGGCGGAGAACGTAAAAGTATTTCTTCGTTCTGACCAAATCACTCTTCAGGTACTCCTTGAAGTTCTTTTTGGCCATGTGAATATAATGATACACAGATGCTATCTCTGAAAAGCAAGACTTACTTAGTTTGTACAGCTCTTGATAGAAATCAAGATTAACCTTGTAGATCATTGGGGATCTAAGCCATTCCATGAGCACTGGATTGCCTTTATTTAGCAAAAACAGAGCTTTTCTAACATCCCAGCCAGAGTAGTCAAATTCATCTACGATCGGATATTCGATAACATCTCTGTCTGGTATGACCTTTAGATACCATTCCTCTTTGTGTCTGTAGATAAACCGCACATCGTAATCCGAGTCGGGGGATTCAAAACCCCAGGCCCTTGAACCAGACTCTGCTGCGTAGAGAATCTCAACAGAATGTTCTTGCTCTATTTCAGATAATCGCGTGATTATCTTAGTGCAGTAATCGGAAGTGTCAGTTTGAAACATTTTCAAATACTGTCTAATAAACGGGAGGCAGGGGATCGCAGCATCGACGCACTTTCCAGTATTCAAATCTGTTAAGTGCAACACGCTCGTAAACGTGCTGAAGCTCTCCAAAGCGACTAAACTCGGGGACGCAGATCCAGTGTGACGGCGTTACTTTCATGGAAAGACCATCGTACGGGCCACCGATGAGTGAAACTTCAGCGAACAAATCAGCCTGAGGCATTGTCAAGCAGTGCAGAGATTGCATATACCGGCCAGATGAATGGCCGCAAGAAAGCCAGTGCGATAGCCTGAGTGGTCAGCTTATCGAGTACCGAGAACAGCATCCACATAGCGAGGCAGCTGCTTCCGTAAAAGTAAACGTTCATTGAATTCCTTAAAGTGTTAGGGCTAATTTTCTGAAATATCCCATCGCCTGCGACTCCACTCCGCTGTGCTGATCACCTCTATCGCACCATCTCGAAAACGCGATGCGTATGGATCATAAACACTGCGAGAAGCTGGCTCAAGTGTTTGAGGGTCAACGGCAAAGCACATTTTGTCAGGGCTAATTACTTTGATTAGACCCGAATAATCGCCAGCAAACCGTGTCGTTTGCAATTCTCTTGGATCGGTCATGTTTATTTTGCCTTAGTGGTTAGCGTCTGGCATAATTAAGCGAGGGTGCTCGTGATCATGCCCAGGCACGTTCACCAAGATGATAAATTCTTTGCCCGCCCCCTCAATCAGCCCAGGCAGATTCCCGCTGTCCCTCCTTTTAATCACATCATCCCAAATCTGGAGAAGAGACACACTTTTGTGAACTCTGAACTCACCCTTGTCATAAAACTTGCCACTCTGTTTGAAGTAGGTGAGCTTTACAACTAAAGATTCGTCTACACTTTCTCGCCCCCACTCAAAACCACGATTAGCCGCTTTGTCAATCAACCACGATTCTCGACCGGCGCCCCCATCTCTATACCGAGGCGCTTCCTCTCGCCACTTTGCTTTCAGTTCTTCGGATACGATCAGTTGCTCTGTGTTCATTTGTTTGGTTGCTGAAAAACATAGCAAAAACTATGGTCTAAAAAGCTTATGTGGTGTCACATCAGAAGAAACTGGAAGCCAGTGAGTGTCTTCGTCATAAGGGCAATCCTGCAAACCGAACTCCCAGGCATCTTCTTCTTTGTTCCAGAAACCATAAAGACAGCGCCCGCGTGCGTCCACGTCATCCGGCCCAGGCTTTTCTTCTGAAAGTGAAACTGGTTTCTTGATTTGAAAAGCAGCAATGCCAAAAGCATCTGTCATCCGTTGCTCCAGCGTAACGATTCCGCCCTCTGGAACACCACGCCCACTCTCGGGAATAGCGCCATCAGATGCCAATCCCTCTAATGCCTCCAGCCGCTTAACTAGAGCAGCAACGATTACAGATTGAGCGCTAATGTGTTTTGCTACTTTCCGCTCCAGCGCAGCGATGCGATCAGCTTGTTGCGGATTCCAGTAACGAGTATGCCGCCAAAGCTGACTGGGATCAACCTGTGACCAGTGATAGGTGGCAGCAACATCAAAGTAGGGAGATACTTTCACTTGTATGTCCCCGTGAAGATCAGCATCGTCCTGCGTGGGGGCGCGACCAGTGATCCATTCGTTAGTTCCGCTCATCGATCAGCCTCCACGCGCAGCTCGACCCACAAAGCATCCCAAGTAGTGGCCCTAGGCCCAGTGGTGAAGCGATTGAAAGCCGCAGCTTCTTGTGAGGCCTGGAGCCAAAGAATTGGAGAAACAATTGCAAAAACAAGAGCTACCATGCCAGCGGATACTCCAGCATAAGGCAGTATCTCTTGAAGCATTTCTTTGAACTTGCTCATAAAACACAAACGGAACGTGAGCTGCTCATGAACACTAGCACCATTGGTGCCGTTACGCAAGAGGCTTGAGTTGGGGGCGTGGCAAGGCCCACCATGGGGCGAAGTGAGTAAACCAAGTATGGTTAGTTTCGCT
>JBIKMF010000330.1:0-4861 GCA_044359425.1 Phycisphaerales bacterium | reverse complement strand
CTTCGCGATCCCCATCGGACGCTGGTTCCGGGAGAACTGGGGCGGACTGGGCGACATGCTCGGGGACGTCGTCCACTCGACCGACCCGTGGTCCGGCGCCGAGATCGGCTTCGAACTCCACCCCGCGGCAGTCCGGCGGATGTTCGAATCCCACCAGTCCGGCACCCACGACCACTCCCAGCGGCTGTACGGAATCCTGATCCTGGCACTCTGGACCCGTTGGCTCCGATCCGTGCAGTCGGACGGCAGCCCCTAGCATTGATGGCCATCGCAATCTCTGACGAGAACTCGTCAGCCATGCCGATACAGCGATTCGCCCCCAAATGAAGGTTTGAAAGCCATGCAGGACCCCGAATCGCTCCTCCTTCGTCGTGAACTCATTCAGCGCGGCCTCGCGCTCGGTGGTCTGGTCGTCCTCGCTGGCTGCCAAAGCTCCCCGCGCGTGGACTCCACCGCCAAGCTCCCCGGCCCCGTCTGGCCCGAAGAGGCCTACGCCGGCGGCTCTGTACAGCCCAACATCCCCCAGCCGACTCCCGGGGTCCCCAAGAACCAGCCCATCGGTCGCCCCACCGGCGTCATCCCACGGTCCCAGTGGGCCAAGGGCGACCCCCGCTGGAACCTCACCAAGCCCATGAACGGCGTCAGCCGTATCACCATCCACCACGAGGGCGAGAAGGTCTCCGGTCTCCGTACCCAGGCCCAGGTCGCCCGCAAGCTCGAGAACATCCGGCAGTTCCACCGTTCTCGCGGCAAGGAATGGGCCGACATCGGCTACCACTACATCATCGATCCCGCCGGTCGCGTTTGGGAAGGCCGCCCGATCCAGGTCGAAGGTGCCCACGTCGCCAAGACCAACGATCACAACCTCGGCATCATGCTCATGGGCAACTTCGACGAGCAGACCCCCACCAACGACCAGCTCTCGACGCTCGCGGGATTCGTCCGCAGCCAGATGCTCCGCTACCGCGTCCCGACGTCCCGGCTGTTCACCCACCAGGAACTCCGCCCCACCGCTTGCCCGGGCCGCAGCCTCCAGTCCTTCATGAACAGCGCCCGCAATCGCGGGGGCACCCTCGTGTTGGGCTGATCGCTCCTGCACGCATGTTTTGCGCGTAGGCCCCGGTGTTGATCCGTGGTTCGCTGTTGATCTGCCGGTACGGGCTTCGCTCGATCCCTCGAATGGACGACCTGTAGGGGAGTGTCGTCCTCCCTTGGCCCAACTCCAACGAGCCTTTCGGCCCCATCGGTTCCGCTGTCGCGGCAACGGTGGTCGACCGCAGTTATCTGGGCGGTGGTCGCCATCGCGATCATCATCGGATTGGCCGTTTGTGACCGAGCGGCCTCCAAGCAACTCGCCCAGCAGCATCAGGCGACGACCGCTGAAGTCGCCGCCATGATCCAGACCGGACTCGAAGCATCCGAAACCGGCGCCCACGCCGCGAGAGGACTCTTCGCCGCGAGCAAGAGCGTTGAGTACAACGCGTGGAACGCGTTCGTGACTGAGCACAAGCACCGCGGCCGCTCCGGCATCGCTGCCGAAACCACCATGCCGATCGCGTACATCGAACGCGTTCGCCCGGCCGAACTGAGCGCGTTCCTCGACGCAACGCGGAACGATGATCAGCCCCATTTCGATCTGCGCCAACCGCCCTCCGGCGACGAGGCGTTCATCGTGAAGTTCGCGCCGGAAACAGGTGTTGCCTTCGGGGGCGATGATTTCGCCAGATTGCCGGGGCAGATGCACGCGATGCTCGCCGCGGCGGCGCAGGACCGAACGCTGCTCGGTGCAGAGCGATGGTGCGGCACGGGCAAGGACGCGACCCGCTGCGTATCGGCCTTCACGCCGGTCTACGCCAAGGGCGCTCCTCGGAGCACTCCGGAAGAACGCTCCGCGTCCGTGCAGGGATGGATCGCGACCTTCATCTCACTCGACGCGCTTGAGAACGCCCAGAGCAGAAGCGGGAACGACGCGCTGCTCGCAAGGGCGACGGTTCGACTGACCCGCGTGGCGGAGATCGATCCTTCGCGCCCGATTGGCATGATCCCGCTGTCGCCCGCGTTTCCGAGGTCGCTGCAGCAGGTCAGCCGAGAGCTCTCGGTCTCCGGCGGCCGGTTCCGACTCACCATCGGGTTCCCTCGCCCCACCTTCGCGGAGCGCATGAGCAATGTCCGCGACCCTTTGCTGACCGTGTGCATCATCTCCGTTCTCGCGGGGCTGGTGGCGACGCAGCTTGTTGGCCGAAGCGCGAAAGTGAGCCTTCTCGCCGAGAACCTGAGTTCGCGGGCTCGCCAGAGCGAGGCACGGGTCCGCAAGGTCATCGAGACCGCGATGGACGCGGTCGTCATGCTCAACGCCGATGGCGTCGTTCTGGGATGGAATCGCGAAGCGGCCCGGATCTTTGGCTACTCGGCCGAAGAAGCCATCGGCCGCAAAATGCTCGAACGCATCCTCACGCCCGACTCTAGCCGCTCGATCGAGCGTCTCCGGATGCCCGGGCTCGCGTCGGGCGACAGCGGTGTCTTTGACCGATGCCTCGAGGTCCAGGGCGTAAACAACCTCGGCGCGATCGTGGAGCTCAAGGTCTCCCTCACGCCGCTCCGCGAGGGTGATTCCCTCGTGTACAGCTTCATCGCGCAGGACATCACCCAAGCCAAGCGAATCGCCGCGGCACGCCAAGCCGCCGTCGAACTCGCCACCCATCTTGCGAGCGCAGAGACCGCCCAGCAGGCGGCCCGCGCGGTGAACGACTCGCTGGGTGTGATGGCGAGCACGATGCGGTCCGCGGTGCTGCTCTTCGGCGAGGACCGCGTGTGCAGGTTCATCGGTTGGCGGGGGATCAGCTACGAGTACCGCCGCCGGGTCGAGGGCCACTGCCCCTGGAAGCAGGGCGAACGCAACGCAAAGCCGATCGTGATCCAGGATGCCCTCAACGATCCCGCGCTCGCCGAGTACCGCCCCCTCTTCGAGAAGGAGCGCATCGGTTCGCTCGCCTTTGTCCCGATCGTGATCGAGAGCGGGGTCGTGGGCAAGCTGATGCTCTACCAGGAATCGCCCGGAGCGATCACTGAACTCGCGATCGAAGCCGCCAACAACGCCGGCCGCTACCTCGGCGTCGCCGTCGGGCGCCTCACCGCCCAAGACCGCACCCGCGAGAGCGAGAAACTCTTCCGACTGCTCGTCGAGAACGCGGACGACATCGTGAGCCTCTACACGGTCAACGGCCGCCAGCTCTACCTCAGCCCCTCCTTCCATCGCATCACCGGTTGGCTCCCCGAAGAGACGGCCAAAGCCACCCTCTCCTCCTTCGTCCACCCGCTCGATCTGCCCACCGTTCTCGCGGCACACGAGGCGAACGTCGGGGGCGAGGCCGTGCGCACCGAGTTCCGCTGCCGCTGCCGCGACGGACGCACGCTCTGGCTCGATCTTCGTTCGACTCCCGTGCTCAACGCCGCCGGGAACCGCGTGGAGCGCGTGCTCTGGTCGGCGCGTGACATCACGGACCGCAAGCGCGTCGAGACCGAACTCGCCTCCGCCCGCGCGACCGCCGAGGACGCGAACAAGGCCAAGAGCGAGTTCCTGGCGAACATGAGCCACGAGATCCGCACACCGCTCACCGCGATCCTCGGCTACGCCGACATCTTGCGCGACGACACCACGGGCACCACATCGCCCGCACAGCGCATCGAGCTCGTGGACACGATCCGCGGGGCGGGCAACCACCTGCTCACGATCATCAACGACATCCTCGATCTCTCGAAGATCGAAGCAGGCAAGATGACCGTCGAGTCCGTCGAGACGGATCTGCCCTCGCTCCTCCGCGAAGTCGGCGATCTCATCCGCCCCCGCGTCGAGTCCAAGGGCGTCGCCCTCGAACTCAATCTCGCGACCGCGATCCCGTCACGCATCATGTGCGACCCGACGCGCCTGCGGCAGATCCTCATGAATCTCGCCGGAAATGCGGCGAAGTTCACCGAGGCAGGCCGCGTGGTCATCACTGCCGCGTGCGTCACCGACCCCACCGGATCGCGGATCATGCTCGACGTCGACGACACCGGCGCGGGCATGACCCCCGAGCAGTCGTCGCGCCTCTTCGAGGCCTTCACGCAGGCGGACACCAGCGTCACCCGCAGGTACGGCGGAACCGGCCTGGGCCTGACGATCTGCCGCCGCCTCGCCCAGCTCCTCGGCGGCGAAGTACGACTCGTCCGCACCGCGCCCGGCGCGGGCTCCACCTTCAGGCTCGAACTCCCGTTGCTCGCCGTCCGCGCGACCGACCTCACCACCGACCTCTCGCGCCCCGCCGACGGCGCATCGCCCCTGGCTCCCAGCCTCACGTCGCTCTCGGGCAGGATCCTCCTCGCCGAGGACGGCCCCGACAACCAGCGTCTGATCGCCTTCCACCTGCGCAAAGCCGGGGCATCCGTCGATATCGCCGAGAACGGCCAGATCGCGCTCCGCATGCTCCGCGAGGCCCACGCCAGCGGGAACAGCTACGACCTGCTCGTCTCCGACATGCAGATGCCAGAAATGGACGGCTACGCGCTCGCCCGCGCCCTCCGCGCCCAAGGTTGGCACCTCGCTATCGTCGCACTCACCGCCCACGCCATGGCCGAAGACCGCACCAAGTGCATCGAGGCCGGCTGCGATGACTACGCCACCAAGCCCATCGACCGCGTTCAGTTGATCGACACCTGCGCCCGTTGGATCGGCAGAACCTCGACGCACAGCAACCACGGCACCCGCGCCGCGTGATCAGGGCAGTGGCTCGGAATCCTCTGGCTCTTCCTTCTCCTCGGGCTCCTCGGGGCTCTCCGCCACCGGGTTGTTCCCGAAGATCGCACTCCCGACCCGCACGATGTT
>JBIKMF010000329.1:0-4870 GCA_044359425.1 Phycisphaerales bacterium | reverse complement strand
CAACATCCACCCCACGCAGCCCGAGCGACTGCTCGTCGCCGTCGTCGGCGCAGGTGGATTCCCGCTCCTCGCCGCGGCAAAGGGCCACCCGCAGGCGACCGGCCCCCGCGGGTTGTGGCGATCAAACGACGGCGGCGCAACCTGGGCCCAGCTCGGTGGTCTGCCAAACCTCGACGTAACCGACGTCATCCGTCAACCCGGTACACCCGCGACCATCCTCGCGGCAGTCGGGCAGATCACCGGCTCAACATCCAACGGAATCTACCGCACCACCACCAACGGATCGTCGTGGACCCGCGTCACCGCAGGCCTCCCGCCCATCGCCGAGATCGGCCGCATCGGACTCGCCGCCTCCCCCGCGCAGCCCGGTCGCTTCTACGCCTTCATCGCTCGCCCCTGCGACGCCTTCGGCGGCGGCGCCACAACCCGCGGCATCTACCGCAGCGACGACAGCGGTGCCACCTGGACGCTGGTGAACGCGTCCTCGTACCAAGCCACCTACGGCTGGTACTTCACGACCATCGCCGCGCACCCGACCAACTCCGCCGAGGTCTGGATCGGCGCACTCGGTTCATCACGTTCGATCAACGCTGGCTCCACTTTCTCATCCATGGGCGTGCCGCACCCCGATGTGCACGCGTACGCGTGGGACGCCTCAGGCCGTCTCATCTCGGGCGACGACGGCGGTGTGCACCGCTACGACGGCACCGCGTGGACCACGCTCAACGCGGGCCTCACCCTCACGCAGTGCTACGCCGGAATCTCCACGCACCCGACCGACCCCGCGAAGATCCTCGTCGGGCTTCAAGACAACGGCAGCGCGCTCCGCGAGAGCGAGACCAGCACCGTGTGGCGCTCCGTCTACGGCGGCGACGGCGGATGGACGCAGATCAACCAGCAAGACCCCAGCGTGATGTTCGTCGAGTTCCAGGGAACGGGCAACCTCGGCAGATCCACCAACGGCGGCGCATCGTTCGTCGATGTCGGCGCGGGCCTCACCGGCCGTAACTGCTTCCTACCCCCGTACCTCATCGACCCCGACAACCCCTCCCGCATCATCTACGCCACCCAGTCCACATGGGTCTCGAACGACACCGGTGCCTTCTTCGAGGTCCTCAGCGCAGACGTCACCGCCGGCGGCACCGCCGCGATCCGCTCCATGGCCATCGCGCCCTCCGACTCCCGCTACGTCTACGTCTCCACCAACGACGGCCGCGTGCTCGCCTCCGTCGACGGCGGCGCATCCTTCGCGCTCTGCATCACAGGCCACCCCGGCTGGCCCCGCTGCACCCGCGAGATCTTCGTAAGCCCCGACGACCCGCGCACGCTGTACGTCGCCGCCGCGGGATACAACTCGCAGCGCGTGCTTCACTCGACCGACGCCGGTGGCACATGGACCCCGATCGGTGCCGGGCTGCCGAATCTCCCGGTAAACACCGTCGCCGCCGACGTCCGCACAACCCCGCACCGCATCTTCGCCGGCACCGAGGAAGGCGTCTGGGCCCGCGAAGGCGGCGTCTGGTCCCGCTACGGCGTCGGAATCCCCCGCGTTCCCGTCATCGACCTCCTCGTCGAACCCGCGCGCAACCGAATCATCGCCTCCACCCAGGGTCGCGGCGTCTTCATCGCCCCCCTCTGCCCCGCCGACTTCACCAACGACGGCGGCGTCGACGGCGACGATGTCATCGCCTTCTTCGCGGCATGGGACGTATCCGCCCCGCGCGCAGACATCACCGCCGACGGCGGTGTCGACGGCGACGACGTCATCACCTTCTTCGCACGCTGGGACAGCGGCTGCTGAACCAACCCTCGCGGACGACACACGCTCAAGACGCAAAAGAACCCCGCGCACTGGCGCGGGGTTCTTGTACGTGCGGTTGCCGGATTTCACTCCGTCACTTTGTCACTTTGTCACTTTGTCACTTCCTCAACACCCCGCGTCCCAGCGGAAGAAGACGAAGATCACGTCGTCGCCGTCCACCGCGTTGTCGCCGGTCACGTCGGCACACGGGAGGCCGAGGTCCCACAGTGAGAAGAACGCGATCACATCGTCGCCGTCGACCGCGTTGTCGTGGTTGATGTCGGCGGGGCATCCTTCGGAGAAGCAGAAGCGGATGTTGTTGAGCGGCACGTCCTGCACGAACATCTCGACCGGGCTGGTCAGGGTCTCGGGCACGCGGGCCATGCCCAGGGGCCCCCGGAGCAGGGGGATCGGAGCGACCGCTGCGAAGGCAGGGCCTTCGAAGCAACCGGTCTCGCCGTTGAGGCCCGAGCGGAGGAAGTGGATGTCCTGCTGGCCGGTGCTCTGGAAGGCGGTCTCACCGGTCATCGCCAGACCGCGGTTGCACGGGAGTGCGATGATGTCGTGGCCGTTGGTGTTGCTGTTGAACGGGGTGTACCACATCGAGTTACGCAGCCCGCCCGCGGGGCCGAACTCGATCATCATCGATTCACCGAAGCCCTCGCGCTCGCCGTAGAAGAAGACGCTGCTCTCGTTGGTGTCCGCCGCGGAGATGCCGACACGGAACTCGCGGATCGCGCGGCCCCACTGGAAGATGCCGGCGAGGTTGACCTCGGCCGCGAGACCGAGCAGGCCGCCGGCGACGGTGTCGTTCCGGCCCGCGAAGGCGTAGCCGTCGCGGGTGCGGGTGATGGCATCGGCGGTGGCGAGGGCGACGCCGGGGAGGGTGTACTCGTTGACCCAGGCGATGTTGCCGGCGAGGTCGGTGTTCACGAGCATCGGCTGGCGAACGGAGTTCGCGTTGGCGAGGTGCCACCCGGCGATGGCGAACGCCGGTCCGTCCTGAATGATGTCCGTGAAGCTGAACTCCGGCACGTTCGGAATGACGTAGCGCGTCTGCGAGATGGGCGCACCGGTGGGCTGGGCGCGGATGAGCATCGGGTTGAGAACCCCGGCGGCCGACTGCAGACGCCCGATCGCCGCGAGCGTCCCATCCTCGAGCAGCAGAACCTGCACGCCCGCCGGCGAATCGATGAACGGCGTCCCCGTGTACATGCGGGTCCACACCACGCCGCCCGCGGCGGTCAGGCGCATCAGGCCCAGACCCTGGCGGTTGGAGACCGTGGTGCTCTCGAAGCCGACGACGTAGCCGCCGTCGGGCGTCTGCTGGATGCTGTGGCCGACGTCCGGCGCCTGGTTCAAGGAGCCGTAGCGCCGGGACCAGGTGGTGTTCCCGAAGCGGTCGTACTTCACCACGTGAATGTCGGACAGCACGGTCGGGCTGACCCCGATCCGGCCGACGGTCACGTAGCCGCCGTCTTCGGTCTTCTGGATCTCATAGGCGACCTCATAACCGGCCGTGCCAATGGCGCGGTGCGTCTGCAAAGTTTGTGCAAAGGCCGAAGCAGAAAGAGCCAGGCCCACGGCGGTAACGATCTCGCGAATCTTCATGTGTGTTCTCCCGAACAAGTTGTGACCCATTGACCCGGTCCCCCTTGGATCCGGTCTCCGATCGATGAACGGAGCCGACCGTTACCGGTCACGCCTTGTCACGGAGAATGGAGAACACGGGCTCGCTCGGTGTGATTCTTAACAGACCAACCCAACACGCCGAACGCTCAGCGATCCGCTCGCCCGTTCTCGGGAACCGAGCGCGCCACCGGCGCCCGCAGCCGCTCCACAATCACCGGAATCGCCGGCGGCTCCGAGTACGGATCATCGTCGCACAGGAACATCGGCCGCACCGCGTCCAGGATCGAACGTGGCTGCAGCGCCGCGCGATGGTCCGCGTCAACCACCACATACTCCCACGCATCCGATGCGCACGCCGAGTCCTTCGTCACCACGCCATCCCCGATCGTGTCGCTCGCACGCGTCAGCGACCGCAGCAGTTCACCCGCCGTCTCATCGCCCAGCACCTTGCGAACCGCCTTCGACCCCGCGATCCCCGCCAACGCCGATCCCTCCGGCGCCGCCCAGCGGCACACGATGATCGTCGTCGGCAGATCCGCCGGCAGCGGCCGCGCATTCAAGCTCTTCAAAAACTCCGAGCCCGGCGTCAGGTCCCGCCCCGCCTCGCCGTTCCCGTCGTCATTCCGAAACAAATCCAGCCAGTCCGCATCCTCCGGCTCGATCACCCGCGCGAGCCGCTCCCGAATCTCCAGCACCGACCGAAACCGCGCGAACTCCGACCCATTCACCGGCGTCCCCACCGTGATCAACCGCTCCACCGCCGGCAGGTCATACCGCCCGCGCACGATCCCGCAGTACCCGTCCGCCCTCGTGAGCGCATCCCGCGCCACCAAGCCGCCCATCGAGTGCCCCACCAGCGTCACATGCCGCGCTCCCCGCGTGTGCAGATCCCGCAGCGCGTCCAGCAACCCCGCGCCCGAGTCCGCCACCGCCTGATCGTTCGGATAGTCAAACTTCGCGACGCAGTGCCCATCCCGCGCCAGCGCAGGCCCCAGCGTGTCCCACAGATTCCCCGGTTCGTCCAGCCCGTGAACCAGCAGCACCACGTTCACCGGTGAATCCTGCCCCACCAGCGCCGTCCACCGCATCTCCGGGCAGTCCAACTCCTCAGACCCCGGTGCCGCCTCGAGGAAGAACACGCCCCGGGGAGTGCCATTGGTCGGCGGAGCCTCGAGCGCCGCCTTCGCCCGGTCAATCTGCCCCCCAACCCAGTCCGTCGCCCGCTCCAGCGCACGGGGCTTCTCCTGCCCCCAGCTCGTCGAGGCGCAGGCCAGCATCAGCACTCCGATAGCGCACGTCCGGGTCATCCTTCTCCATTGTTCGGCAGAACGCCCCGTCGGTTACCGGTTGGCCGGTCCCCATCCTCACGGATACGGTAGCTTCGTGCGATTCCACGGTGTCATGGCGATTCGAGATGAAGCGGACATCGTCCGGGAA
>JBIKMF010000328.1:0-4871 GCA_044359425.1 Phycisphaerales bacterium | reverse complement strand
GAGCTTGGGGCGGGCGAGGCCGAGGTCCATGGGCTCTTTGACGCGTGTCGCGCGGACGAGGCGGAGGGCGTAGGCGATGACGTGATCGGCGACGGGGATCTGGCGGACGATTTCCTGGATGTGGCGGATGCGGGATTCGTCGAGGACGGGGCGGATGACTTCGGAGCCCTTGGTGGAGGAGCGGCGGACGATTTCCATTTCGTCGGCCATGCCGGGGTAGCGGATCTGGATCTGGAACATGAAGCGGTCGAGCTGGGCTTCGGGGAGTGGGTAGGTGCCTTCCTGCTCGATGGGGTTCTGGGTGGCGAGGACGAAGAAGGGCTGGGGGAGTTCGTGGCGTTGGCCGCCGGCGGTGACCTGGCGTTCCTGCATGGCTTCGAGGAGCGCGGCCTGGGTCTTGGGGGGCGTGCGGTTGATTTCGTCGGCGAGGATGACGTTGGAGAAGATGGGGCCCTTGACGAATCGGAGGACGCGCTGGCCGGAGGCTTTGTCGTCTTGGATGACCTCGGTGCCGGTGATGTCGCTGGGCATGAGGTCGGGGGTGAACTGGATGCGGGAGAAGCCGAGTGAGAGGCTGCGGGCGATGGTGGAGATGAGGAGGGTCTTGGCGAGACCGGGGACGCCGACGACGACGGCGTGGCCGCGGCAGAAGATGGCCATGAGCATCTGCTCGACGACTTCGTCCTGACCGACGATGACCTTTTGGATTTCGGCGCGGAGCTGGGCGTAGGCGTCCTGAACTTCGCGGATGGTGTTGAGGCCGAGGGCGGACGGGTCGGTGGACATGAAGGGGGCTCCTCAGAGGACCGAGAACCGGGCATCATACGGATCGGCGGGAAGGGGAGGGGGGGATGATGGGGAACGGGCGGGAGGGGTGGAAAAAAGGAACAGGCCGCGCAGGGGTGGTACGCGGCCCGCTCCCAACGGAAGCAACTGTTTCCGGAGGAGTCAGAGGAAAGGATGTCGGCTTTGTTCGGAGGAGGCGGGTTTGGGTTACCTGCCGCCGTTGGCTTTTTCGAGTTGTTCCTGGAGTTCGGCGAGGCGCTTTTCGAGGGTGTCGATTTTCTTCATGAGCTTGTCGAGCTTCTTGGAGACATCGGCGTTGGGGGCGTCGGGGGCGACGGCGAAGGCCATGGCCTGACCTTCTTCACCGGGCGGGATGGTCCAGACGTTGCCCTGGGGGGCGATGCGGGTGAGCCAGCGTTGGTTGGAGAGGGCGGGAGACTGGGCGTGGTTGGCGAGTGCGGACTCGAGGGTCTTGTTGATTCGTTCGCGGTCTTCGTCGGAGAGGTTCTTGATGTTCTTGAGTGACTCACGGACG
The DNA here is from genome assembly GCA_044359425.1 of Phycisphaerales bacterium. GTDB lineage: Bacteria > Planctomycetota > Phycisphaerae > Phycisphaerales > UBA1924 > JBEIUO01. The sequence goes on along the minus strand of JBIKMF010000328.1, from coordinate 3,550 downwards.
GAGTCCATGAGTTGTTCGTGGTCGTGGCCGGGGGCGACGAGGAGGTCCATCATTTCACCGGGTTCGGTGGTCGAGATGGACATGCCGGTCCCGAGGCGGGATTGGTCGAATGCGTCGAGGGTGACGTCGAAGACGAGTTCCTTGTCGTCGCGGACGACGGCAACCTTTACCGTGTCACCGGGGTTGAGGTTGCGGAGAATCGAACGGAACTGGCCTTCGTTTTCGACCTTTTCATCTCCGAGGCGGACGATGCGGTCGTCGGCCTGGATGCCGGCTTTTTCGGCGGGGAGGCCGTCGACGACGGAGGCGACGAGGACACCTTCGGCCTCTTCGGAGTTGGTCATGGTGATGCCGATCATGACCTTGGGGGGATTGGTGCTTTGTCCGAGGAAGGCGTTCGTCTGGGCGCCTGCGAATGGGCTGCGGGGGGCGATGGGGGCGGCGGGAGCGGTGGCGGCGATGCGGAAGGCCTTGAGGACTTCGCCCTTCTCGTCGAGGATTTCGTAGCCTTCGGGGGTCTGGCGGACGCGGTCGGAGGGGATGGACTTGCCGTTGATCTTGGCCTTGATCTCGCCGTCCTTGACGATGAGTTCGTAGTCGTCGCCGTCGCCGCTGGAGCGGACGTGGAGCGTGCTGGAGGAGGTTGAGTTCTGGGTCGCGGGGGCATCGGCGGACCAGCGGCTGAGGGTGCGGTTGGTGGTCTGCTGCGCGGAGGCGAGTCCGGCGGCGGAACCGACAACGGCGATGGTGGCGACGAGGCGAGCGATCGAGTTCATACGCGATTCCTTTGCTGCATGCGGGCATGGGAGCCCGCGGGACAAACCCCTGATCGAACGGATCACTTCGGGATGCTTCCGCTGGGATTACATGGGCGAGTTGGGCGTGGCGGGCGTGCGGACTTCGGCGGGGAGTTTCACGGGCGCCGGGTTGCCGAGCTCGTCTACTGAGATGCGGTAGAGGTCGTCGACCTTCACTCTTTCGACAATCTGTCGAACGTAAAGGACGTAGACGCCGCCGTCTTCGGCGGGGGTGGTGTCGAGGAGGAGCTTGCGGGGCATTTCGCCGACGACAGTGCCGTCCTTCTGGCCGGTGGAGAGGTACTGCGAGAGGTACTCGGCGGGCGCGAGTCCGAGGGAGGCGTTGGCGACGCCGGGGTTGTTGGGCTGGTTGAGGCCTGCGCGACCGAAGACGGCGATGAGGAGCGCGGCGGCGATCCAGCCGCCCCAGGAGCCGATGCCGCGGACGCGTTCGGCGAGGGAGCGGTCGGCGTGTTCGGAGTTGGCGGTGTCGAAGAGTTCGTCGCTGATGGAGACGTTGGTGGCGGGGGCGGTGGCGAGGGCGACTTCGGAGGCGAGCTGCTGGTTCATGCGGAGGGCGAGCGCGAGGTCGCGCCAGACCGCGGGGTCTTGTGAACCGAGGGCCTCGAGGGTTGCCCAGTCGGCGTCGCGGGCCTCTTGGTCCACGACGCGGGAGATCAGGATGTCGGCGGTGTTGGGGTCCATGACGTACTCAGGAACAGAGAGGCGTGAGCGAGGGGTTTCCGTCGGGGTTAGGCGACTCCGTGTGCCGCGGCGAGTTCTCGGAGTTGCTTTCGAGCGCGGGCGATACGGGTTTCGACGGTGGTTTCGGGGAGGCCCATGAGACGACCGATTTCGCGGTAGCTCATGTTTTGAAGGGCTTTGAGGAGGAGGGGTTCGCGGTAGCCGTCGGGGAGGAGGGAGGCGAGGTCCATGAGGCGGGAGGCGGTGTGGCGGCGTTCGTGGGATTCGTCGGCGGGGAGGTCGTCTGGGGCGGCGCGTTGGTCGGCGTCGTGGGTGGCGTCGGCGGATTGGCGGCCGGTGGCCCAGGTGCGGACCTTACCGGAGCGAGCGGCGGCGTGGGCGGCGTTGAGGGCGACGGTACGGAGCCAGGGCTTGAGGGCGCGGGGGTCGCGGAGTTCGTGGACTTTGCGGACGAAGGAGAGGGCGACTTCCTGGAGGAGGTCTTCGACATCGGCCCAACGGGGTTTGTGGGCGAGAAGGATGGCGGCGACCCATCGGCGGTGGTCGTTCCAGAGGGAGCGGATGGAGGCTTCGTCACCGGCGATGGCCTGGGCGGCGCGCAGCTCGAAGGCCTCGTCCTCGAGGGACGGGTCGTCGAGGGGATCGGTGGTGTCGCCCGGGTCGGCCCCTGCCTCGGGCAGGGGTGACTGCGATGGGCCGAAGCTCTGTCGCACGTTGCTCTCCGTTGGACCTTTGGATGCGCTCATGGCGGGTTTCTGGCAGGTCCTTCGAACGGAGGGGGAGGGGGCGGTGGATGGAACTCGTACGTCCTGAAAGAATGATCGGTTTCCCGACTCTGAAGGGAGCAGGGGCCGTACGCTCCTTCCCGGCCGGGGGAGCGGAGGGGATGCACGGGCTTTGTTTGGCGGTCGAAGCGTATGGGAATATCGAAAGTCATCGCGGGTCAGGCGGCGGAGGCGTTGATGCCTTTGGGGGCGCACTTGGATGAGCTGCGGAAGCGGCTGATCTGGGCGATGATGGGATTGCTGCCGATTTTGGTCGTGTCGATGGCGTTCGGGTCGCACATCCTGGACTTCCTGATCCAGCCGGTGGAGAAGGCGTTGCAGGCGGAGGGGTTTCCGGGGACGCTGGTTTCGATCGGGCCGACGGAAGCTTTCACCACTTACATGAAGGTGGGCCTGATTGCGACGGTGGCGGTGGGGCTGCCGTGGGTGCTGTACCAGTTGTGGTTGTTTGTGGCCCCCGGGCTGTATTCGTCGGAGCGGCGCTACGTGTATCTGCTTCTGCCGCTGTCGAGCATCCTGATGCTGGGCTCGATGGTGTTTCTGTACCGGCTGGTGCTGCCGCTGGTGCTGGCGTTCTTCGTGAACTTCGGGGTGACGCTGGGCGCGAGGCACTCGGAGCCGCACGAGGTACCTGTGGGCACGACGTTCCTGAATGCACCGGTCCTGGCGGCGGATCCGCTCCAGCCGAAGCCCGGTGACGTGTGGCTGAACTCGTCGATGCGAGCCCTTCGCGTGTGCATCGGTGAGAAGAACGGGCAGCCGGATGTGTGCTCGCTGAACCTGACGAAAGAAGCCGGGATCCGCCCGGAGTACCGGGTGAATGAGTACATCGACCTGCTGCAATCGCTGACGATCGCGTTCGCGGCGGGGTTCCAGACACCGGTGGTGGTTCTGCTGCTGGGGTGGGCGGGGCTGATCACGCCGGCGTTCCTCCGGGAGTACCGCAAGCACGCGGTGTTCGTGACGGCGATCGTGGCGGCGGTGCTGACACCGGGCGATGTGTCGACGATGTTCCTGCTGTGGGTGCCGCTGTATCTGCTGTACGAACTGGGCGGGGTGCTGCTGCGGGTGTTCCCGTCTGAGCGGGTATCGCGGAGGGAGGCGGCGAAGGCCGGGGTGGGGAATCCGGAAGACGATGATCCGAGCTGACGGAGGGCGTGCATGGCGGGGTCATCGTTCTGGATTTCGCTGCTGCGGCGCAGGCCCGACCTGCTGTTTCCGCGCGCCGTGCGTGCCGGGAGGGACGAGGCGACGGGGGTTGAC
>JBIKMF010000037.1:0-17135 GCA_044359425.1 Phycisphaerales bacterium | reverse complement strand
GCAAGCAGAACCGGCCGCGGACGCAAAAGACCTCGCCGAACGATTGAAGCAGGTGTTCGAACCGATCGCGCCGACACTGCAGGTGTGGGCGGGAGACGCGGCGCAGGCTCCGGTGTTGCCACCGGCCCCGGAGGGCGCTACCGCGACGGCGCAGTGGCGTCACCTCGGCGCAGGATCCGTCGGCACCATCAAGGGAAACGCGTATCAAAGCCGCGTCGAACGAACGGACCGAGCTGACAAAGGCACACCGAGCGGAGCGGAGTACGCCGAGAGCTTCATCGTCAAGGAACTCGGAGGCGGCGTCAGCGTGCGCTTCGCCACGCGCGTCTTCGCCGATGCCGAAGGGACGCTGCCGCACGGCAAGCCGCCCGAAGCGTTCGCGGACGAGGACGGCGGACTGACGCTCACCGCCGGGAATCGCTCCACCCGCCTCGCGGCTGTCACCGAGGCCTGGGGTATCTTCCAGCACTTCTATCCCTATTTCGACGTGGTGCAGACAAACTGGGCCGCGGCGCTCGAACCGGCGCTCCGAAAGGCCGCGACCGACAAAGGTGAGTCAGAGTTCGTCTTCACGCTGCGCACGCTCGTGTCCCAACTGCACGACGGGCACGGACACGTCATGAACGCGTCGGCGCGGCCCGGAAAGATGCTGCCCATCGCCGTCGAATGGCTCGGACATGATCTCGTCGTCGTCGGCAAGCACGCGAGCGTGACGCAGGACGTTCGAACCGGCGACGTCGTCATCGCTATCGACGGCAAACCCACAGAAGACGTGTACAAGGAAGTCTCAACCTGGATCTCCGCGGCCACCGATGGCTGGGGTCGGTACTTTTCCACCAGCTTTATCGTGTCCCACTACCCCACCGCGGATCCGGTCACACTCACGCTGCGCCATCCCGACGGTACCACCTCCTCCGCCACGCTCGCCCGCGTCGCCGAGTTTGTCCAAGGCAGCGCGATCCCGAATCGACCGCAACAGGGCGCCGAGATCGCTCCGGGCATTGTGTACTTCAACCTCGACGGCGCCCGCATGGAGGCGCTCGAGAGCTCCATGAGCGCACTCGCCTCCGCGAAGGGCATCATCTTCGACATGCGAGGCTACCCCGCAGATGCCGCGTACGAACTCACGCAGCATCTCATCGATGAACCCGCGACCAGCGCCAAATGGAACGTGCCCATCGTCCGCAAGCCCGACGGCGATGGTTGGGAATGGAACGAGTCCGGACGCTGGCAGTTGGAACCAAAAGCGCCGCGGCTGATGGGCAAAGTCGCATTCCTCACCGACGGTCGGGCGATCTCTTACGCCGAATCCATCATGGGGATCGTGGAGGCGTACAAGTTCGGCGAGATCGTTGGCTCGACCACCGCGGGGACGAACGGGAACATCAATCCGTTCGCACTCCCCGGCGGCTACACCGTTTCGTGGACCGGGATGCGAGTCCTGAAGCACGACGGTAGCCAGCACCACGGCGTCGGCATCGCGCCGACAATCCCAGTCACACCCACCGCGCAGGGAGTCGCCGACGGAAAGGACGAAGTCCTTCTGAAGGCGATCGAGGTGATCGGGAGGCAGATCACGGAGGCAAAGTAACCCAAGGCCACACACAGGGACACCCTCGTCCCTCCGGTGCCACGGAAGCGGCTTCGGTTTCAGTGCGACAAATCAGAGTCCCGCATCAACGTACCCACCTCGCGAACTCGCTCCCCCTTACACGCTCATCTCTTCCCGCACCTTCTCCAGCAGCGCCTTCGTCAGCTTGATCCCATCCACTTCCGAGTGCTTCCCGCCCTCGTACTCAATCCCCACGCGACCCGTGTACCCCGCCGCGAGCACGATCTTCATCATCTTGCGGTAGTCGGTGTGGACCTCGTTCCCCTTCTCGTCAAACTCGTGCGTCTTCGCCGAGACCGCCTTCGCGTACGGCATCATCTCCTCGATGCCCTTGTACCTGTCGTACTTCTTCTCTTTCCCGTCCTCGCCCTTGCCGAGGTTGAAGTTCCCGAAGTCCGGCAGCGTCCCGCAGCGAGGGTGATCCGCCTTCTTGATCGTCTCCGCCAGCCACGCCCCGTTCGACGACAGCCCGCCGTGATTCTCCACGATCACGTTGATGTCCGCCTTCGCGCCGAACTCGCTCAACCTGTGCAGCCCGTCCGCCGCGCGGTCGCGCTGCTCTTCCCACGTTCCGCTGCTCTGCGCGTTCACGCGGATCGAATGACACCCCAGCGCCTTCGCCGCGTCCACCCACTTGTAGTGGTTCTCAATCGCCTCCACACGCTTCTTCTCGTCGGGATCGCCCAACGCCCCCTCACCGTCGCACATGATCAGCACGCTCGTCACGCCCAGGTCCTTGCACCGCTTGTCCAGTTCCTTCAGGTACTCCGCGTCCTTCGCCTTCGTCATGAAGAACTGGTTCACGTACTCGATCCCATCAATCCCGAACTCCTCCTTCGCCCGCTTCGGGAAGTCCATGTTCGTCATCTCCCCCCCGTGCAGCGCCCGGTGCAAACTCCACTCCGCCAGCGAGATCGTGAACAACGGCGCCGCCGCCTTCCCCGTCTTCGCGGCCTCCGGCTGCGCACCCAGCGCCGGCCTCGCCGCGAACGCTGCGCCCGTTGCCAGTGCGGAAATCAGAACGTCGCGACGCGAAAGGCTCATGCTCATGGGATGCTCTCAATAAACCAAACTCAAGACGGTCGTACGCGCGGTGGTGCCGCCCACCCCAGTTTACCAATCAGGCGAGACCAGTAGTCCGCCGACGAGTTGCTCACAAATCGAATCTCCCGATCGTGACGCGAAAGCACCAGCCGGTCCCCCGTCGACACCCGCCGCTGCACCTGCCCGTCCATCACGATCGTCGTCCCCTCCCCATCCACATCCCCGTTCGCCCGCGCGATCTGAACCTCCAGCCGCCCGTGCGCCGTGATCACAATCGGCCGGAACGACAGCGAAAACGCCGCGATCGGTGTGATCGACCACACGTCCACCATCGGCGACACAATCGGCCCCCCCGCGCTCAGGTTGTACGCCGTCGACCCCAGCGGCGTCGACACGATCAACCCGTCCCCCGTCAACACCGGCCCCGCTCGCCCGTTGATGTGCAGCCCAAGCTGCAGCATCTTGTACGGCGGCCCCGCCGTGATCACCACCTCGTTGATCGCCAGCCCCACCCGCTCGTGCCCGCCACCCGGCTTCAGCAGGTCCGTCTCGATCAACCCGTACCGGTGCGTCCGCAGCTCCCCCTCGCCAAACAGCATCGACGCCTGCGCGCTCAACGCCTGAAGATCAAACTCCGCCATGAACCCCACCCGCCCGAAGTTCACCCCCAGGATCGGAATGTCCAGGTTCAGGCACCGCCGCGACTGACTCAGCAGCGTCCCATCCCCGCCCAACACCACAATCAGATCCGCCCCCTTCGCCGAATCCGGGATCGCCGTCTCATCCGCCGGCAACTCCCCCGCCAGCTTCCCGTACCTCGTAATCAGCGCACGGACCTCCGCCGCCGCGGCAATCGCCTCGGACTTGTCCGTATTCACCAGCAACAGTGTCGAACGGGCCATACGCCCACCAGTTTACAGTGTCGCGCGATCACGCGTCACGGACGATGTGCTCGAGGACTCACGCGCGGGAGACACCCCCGCCGCCCCGATGATCGCAGCCCTGATGCCCGTCCGATCGATTCCCGCCTCCGCCATCTGCTTCGCCCGTGAATCCTGGTAGATCCACGAGTCCGGCAGCCCCAAAACCGTGACGGACGACGCGTCCAGACGCATCGAGTGTGCCGCCTCGATCACCGCCGACCCGAAGCCGCCGATGCGGCCGTGGTCCTCGATCGTCACAATCGGCGTCCCTTGCTCCAGCAGCGCCCTGATCAAATCCGCGTCCACCGGCTTCGCAAACCGCGCGTCGTACACCGCGACCCGCAGGTCCATCTTCAAATCGTCCGCGACCGCGCACGCGTCGATCGCCGGCGTCCCAAACGCCAACACCGCGACATCCGGGCGGTCCTTCACGCCGATATCCGTCAACTGCCGCGCTCGCCCAAGCTCAAACGCCGGGCACACGCCCGCGAACCGCTCGCTCACCACATCCCGCGGGTACCGCACCGAGGACACGCCCTCCTCGTAGTTCCGCATGAACTCCAGCGCCCCACGCAGCGACGGCTCATCGATCGCCGCCGTGATCACCGCCTTCGGCAGCGTCCGCAGCAGCGAGATGTCGCAGAACCCGTGGTGCACCGCCCCGTCCCCGCCCACCAACCCTGCGCGATCCAGGCACAGCCGCACCGGAAGCCCCTGCAGCGACGCCTCCTGGAACGCCTGGTCAAACGCCCGCTGGAAGAACGTCGAGTACACCGCGAGAAACGGCTTGAACCCCGTCTTCGCCAGCCCCGCCATCATGTCGAGCGCATGGCTCTCGCAGATGCCCACGTCCCAGCTCCGCTCCGGGAACTTGGGCATGATCTTGTTCAGCCCCGTGCCATCGGGCATAGCCGCGGTGCACGTCACCACCTTCGGGTCCCGCTCCATCACGTCCATCAACGCGTCCGCGAACGCCGTCGTGAACGAACGCCCCTCGCTCTTGAGCTCCACGCGACACCCATCAACCCGGAACGGGCTCGGCGAATGGAACCGGCTCGCGTCTTTCTCGCTGAACTCGTACCCCTTCCCCTTCACCGTCTTCACGTGCAGCACCATCGGCCGATCCAGATCCCGCGCCTCCGTCAGGAAGTCGATCAGCGTCCGGAAGTCGTGCCCATCGATCGGGCCAACCGTCAGCAGCCCGAAGTGCTCGAACCACCCGCCCTCGTTCACCATCGCCTTCGTCGCCTCGCCCGCGCGGTGATACGCCTCGCGGATCAGCGACCCACCCGGCAACTGCTTCAGCACCTCGCGCGCCGACCGCTTCAGGTCCGCGTAAAAGTGCGACACCCGCAACCGATCAAAGTGATGCGCGAGCGCCCCCTGAGGCTTGCTGATCGACATCCCGTTGTCGTTCAGCACCACCAGGAACTGCCGCTTCAGCGTCCCCGCGTTGTTCAGCCCCTCCATCGCTACGCCGTTCACGATCGACGCGTCCCCGATCATCGTCACCACCCGCCGCCCCGTCGCGTTCGTCTCCGGCTCGTACGCCTCCTTCGTCAACGTGTCCCCACGCGCCATCCCAACCGCCGTCGAGATCCCCGTCCCCGCGTGCCCCACGCTGAACAAGTCGTACGCGCTCTCCCGCGGCTCCGGAAACCCCGCCATCCCCTCCCGCGTCCGCAACTTCGAAAACAGCGGCAGCCGCCCCGTCAACAGCTTGTGCGGGTAGCACTGGTGCCCAACGTCAAACAGCAACCGGTCGTACCCGAAGTCAAACACCGCGTGCATCGCGATCGTCAACTCAACCACGCCCAGGTTCGGCGCCAGATGCCCGCCCGACGTCCCCACCTGCGCGCAGATCTCGTGCCGGATCTCCCCCGCCAGTTGCTCCAACTGCGCAATCGAAAACGTCTTCAGGTCCTTCGGGGAACTCAGCGTGCTCAACAGCGACTTGCCCACGTGCAGACCTTCCTTCGATAACGGTTTCAAACAGCGACACCGGCGCACGCGAATCGTACGCACCAACCCGCCATTCGTTCGCGCCCGGCTAACGAGTCCTGTCGCAGATCGCCGCCGCGAGTTCCCCCAGCATCGTCCCTGAGGGTCCGAATACCGAAATCGCCTTCATCGCGTCTGCCCGCAACACCGCGATCTCCCGTCGGGTCCCCTCCACCCCCAACACCGACGGATACGTCAGCTTCCCCTGCTGCTGGTCCTTCCCCGCGGTCTTCCCCAGATGACTCGTCGCCTGCGTCACATCCAGCAGATCGTCCACCACCTGAAACGCAAGCCCGATCTGCTCCGCAAACTCCGTAATCGCCGCCAACTCCCGCTCCATCTCAAACTTCGACCTCCCCGCGCTCCCCGCCGAGATCGCCCCCATCCGACACGCCGCCCGAATCAACGCCCCCGTCTTCCGCGTGTGAATCTCCAGCAACGAATCGATCGGCTCCAGCCCCTCCGGCACTCCCCCCAGCGTGTCGTACACCTGCCCCGCGATCATCTCCGTCGTCGCCGTCGACAACTCCGAAATCAACACCGCCGCCGTTCCCGGCGGCGCCTTCTCCGCCAGCAACTTGAACGCCGCCGACATCATCGCGTCCCCCGCCAGAATCGCCATCGACTCCGTCGTGTGCCTGTGCAGCGTCGGCCGCCCTCGCCTCAGATCATCATTGTCCAGCGCCGGCAAATCATCGTGCACCAGGCTGAACGTGTGGATCAACTCCAGCGCCGCCGCCGCCGGCAACGCCCACTCCGGCCGCCCCCCGCACGCCCCGCACGAATGCCACGCCAACAGCGGCCTCAGCCGCTTCCCCGGTGCCATCAACGAATACAGCATCGCATCCGTCAGCGACGCCGGCAGCGACAGCCCTCGCGCCGCCTCCTCAAGATACCTGTTGATCTCCCCGATCGGCGTAAACGCCTGATCGCCCCCCGTCCCCTCCGCCGCCGCCTTCGGCGCGTCCATGGGCCCCTCCGATCAGGACGGCCGTTCCTGTGACTTCAGCAGGTCGTAGATCTCCTGCGACGACGACGCCCCGTAGATCTTCTCCCGGAACTCGTCCATCGTCATCAGCCGGCTGATCCGCGCCAACGCCTGAATGTGATCCCCCGTCCGATCCGGTGGGCTCGCCAACAAAATCACCAACCGCACCGGCTGCCCGTCAATCGCCTCGAAATCAATCGGCTTCGACGGCTTCCCAATCGCCATCGCCAGCGACGTCATCCCCGCCGACTTCCCGTGCGGAATCGCCAGCCCCACCCCAATCCCCGTCGTCCGCGTCTGCTCACGCGTCCACACCGCATCCTTCAACCCCGCGGCGTCCTGCACCCGCCCCGCCCCCGCCAGCAGATCCACCAACTCATTGATGACGCCACGCTTGTCCGATGCCCCCAAAGGTGCCCGGATGCAGTCGATGGTGAGGATGTCCAAAAGGTTCATGGAAGCGTTCTCTCCGCGGCACGGCCTGTGCAGCCCCTGATCAACCGAAGGAGCAGACTCCACTCCTCCCGCCTCCCAAGGGCGCTGAGGGGGGAGTGTACCCTCCCGCCCGTCCTAATTCCGCCCTCGCTTCACCGGTGATGCCCCAGTTCCCCTCTTCGACCGCTTCCCCTTCGACCCCGGTGGCACTTGCACCAGCAGCGCAGAGAACGCCCCGTCGAAGTACCCCTCCGCCCGCCCGCCGGGCTGCCCCCGCGGAGGCTCCTGCCTCACCCGCTCCACCTCAAACTGCCCAGATTCACACGCCGCCTCAACCAGCAGCCGATTCTCCTCCGGCTCCAGGCTGCACGTCGCGTACAGCATCGCCCCGCCCGGCTTCAGCAGCCGCATCGCGTTCGCAAAGATCTCCCGCTGCGTCTCCACCATCCGCCCCATCTGATCCCCGTCAAACCGATACCGAGCCTCCACCCGCCGCGCCAACACCCCCGTATTCGTGCACGGCACATCCAGCAACACCAGATCCGCCGTACCCGTGTGCAACTTCCCAACCGTCACCGGGTCCATCACCGTAATCCGTGGCTCGTGGGCCGCCGCCTCCCGCAGCCGCGCCAGCCGCGTCCGGTCCGTATCAGACGCAATCACCCGCGCCTTCGGGAACGCCCGCGCCAACTGCCGCGTCTTCGTCCCCTGCCCCGCGCACACATCGATGATCAACGTCGGACTCAGGTGCGCCGCCGATTCAATCGCCCCCGACGACGCCGGGTCCTGCGCCCACACCCGCGGATTCTCGAGCAGAATCTTGTTCAGCTCCTCCCGCGTCCCCCCAAACACCCCGTGCCCCGGCGCATCGTGCGCCACGCACCCCACCGTCTCCGGCGCAACCCCACCCAAGTTCAGAATAGTGGGGGGGCTGATCAAATCGTGCAACGCAATCCGCGCCGCCTCCGCCTCGCCCAAATCCCGCCGCCACCGCCCCAGCAGCGTCCGCGGATGACTCGTCGCCACCGCCAGCCGCTCCAGCGGATCCTCCGGCAACGTCATCCGCCCACAAAACAACGCCGTCCCATCCGCCAGAGGCAACGCCCCGGGATCCCCGTCCCACGTCGGCAAAATCCGCCGCGGCTGCCCCCCCAGCACTTCCTCAATCACCTTCCGAAGCACCGCGTTCACCAGCCCCCCAGCCCCCTGGTTCATCGCCCACTTCGTCCACGACACCGTCTCGTTCACCGCCGCATGCTGCGGCACGCGATCCAGCAAAAGCAGCTGCGCCGCCCCCGCCAAAAGCGCCGCCTTCAGCGGCGGCTCCATCGCGTCGTAATCCCCCTGCAACAGCCCACGCACGATGTACTCCAGCGTGTACCACCGCCGCAGCACCGCATCGTAAATCGCGTGCGCAAACGCCGCATCCAGCGGGCTCAGCTCCAGCGTCCGCGGCCCATCAAACGACAACTGCGGAAAGCACTCCATCTGCTCCGCCAGTCGCGAATACGCCGCATGCCGCGCCGCATCCGCAAACGGCGCATTCCGCGACGGTCCCCGCTCGGCCCGCGGACCCCCGGGCCTCGGCCCAGACCGAGGCGGCCCCGACCGGCCCGGACCAGATCGAGGCGGACCAGATCTCGACCCACCCGACCGCGGCGGCCCCGATCGCGAGGATCCGGATCGGCGCTGGTCGTCATTGGGCCCACGGCTTGGATACCTTGATGGAGGTGGCACAAGGCGAGTCTAGCCCGCCGAATCACGAAAGGGTCCCCCCCGCCGGGTCCTTCGGTGGCACCCCACCCCCCCAGGACGACCCTCCCCCAACCGTCGACCGCCGCCGCATCTTCCTCCGGCGACCCAACCCCGGCCAGCGCGGCGTCCTCTCCGGCATGCGCATCCGCAAAAAGCTCATCGTCCTCCACACCGGCTTCTCCCTCGCCCTCTGCGGCATCCTCCTCCTCGCCCTCCGCCCCGCCGTCTCCGACGTCGTCCGCGGCGCCGAACTCGACGAAGCCAAGCTCATGCTCGACGTCCTCGTCCCCCGCCTCGCGGGCGTCGAGGGCGAAATCCGCCGCGACTCCCTCGACCCTCACCTCCCCCCGCAGGTCGACATCCTCGCCGGCACCGCCCGCGATCTCGGCCTCGACAGCGCAACCGAGGCCAGCGCCACCACCTTCCCCGGCCGCGCCGTCCTCGGCCAGAGCACCATCCTCGGCTCCCTCGCCGTCGCCTACCAACCCGCCGCCGGCACCCGCCCCGAACGCTACATCGGCCTCCGCGTCACCATCGGAGAAGCCCGCGACGCCGTCTGGCGCCTCTACCTCATCCTCCTCGTCGCCCTCCTCGCCGTCTACGCCCTCGTCGCCGTCGCCCTCGAAGGCCTCGTCCTCCCGACCAACGTCTACGCCCCCATCCGCCGAATGCTCGACGCCGACCTCGCCGTCCAGGAAGGCCGCACCGAAGACGAACTCATCGACCCACAGCACATCCCCAGCGATGAACTCGGCGAGATCATGCGCTCCCGCAACGAGTCCATCCTCAAACTCCGCGCCCGCAGCAAGGAACTCGCCGTCGCCCTCCAACGCCTCGAAGAAGTCGCCAACGACCTCAAACGCAAGAACCACCTCCTCGAATCCGCCCGCCGGAACCTCGCCGACGCCGACCGCCTCGCCAGCCTCGGCATGATGTCCGCCGGCATCGCCCACGAACTCAACACCCCCCTCTCCGTCGTCAAAGGCCTCGCCGAACGCCTCCACGCCAGCGGCGGCACCATCGATCCCTCCCAGGCCGCCCTCCTCCGCCGCGTCGTCGGCCGCATCGAACGCCTCGGCGAAAGCCTCCTCGACTTCGCACGCGTCCGCCCGCCCCGCCTCATCAACAGCCCCGTCGCCGGAATCCTCCGCGAAGCCGCCACCCTCGTCTCCCTCGACCGCGAAACCGCCGGCGTCCACGTCTCCCTCGACGTCAGCGACCAACTCGAACTCCCCTGCGACCCCGACCGCCTCGTCCAAGTCTTCGTCAACCTCATCCGCAACGCCGCCGAAGCCTCCAAAGGCCGCTCCGCCCCCCGCGACCCCGAAAACCCCGGCGTCCGCGTCATCGCCGGCACCTCCACCCGCGACGCCCGCGAATGGGTCACCATCCGCGTCATCGACGACGGCCCCGGCATCGACCCCGCCATCCTCCCTCGACTCTTCGAACCCTTCGCCTCCACCCGCCTCGATTCCCGCGGCACCGGCCTCGGCCTCGCCGTCGCCGAAGGCATCGTCCGCGAACACGGCGGCCTCATCCTCGCCCGCAACCGCGCCGACGCCACCGGCGCCGTCTTCGAAGTTACCCTCCCCCGCACCCACGACGATCCCCCAGCACCCCAACCACCCTCCACGGAGTTGACCCATGACTGACCCCAAAGCACCGGTCGAGGTCTGGGACGGCCCCAGCCTCTCCATCATCGCCCTCGACGACGACGACGACTTCCGCCAGTACCTCGTCGGCGAACTCGAGTCCGACGGCCACGACGTCCGCGCCTTCGCCGTCCCCACAGACTTCTTCTCAGCCTGCGATACCCACCTCCCCGACCTCGTCCTCCTCGACATGAAAATGGGCCGCTACAGCGGCGACGAAGTCCTCCAGGACATCCGCAAACGCTGGCCCCGCCTCTGCGTCATCGTCGTCACCGGCTACCCCTCCATGGACAACATGCGCCAGACATTCAAACAGGATGTCTTTGACTACATCGCCAAGCCCTTCTCCATGCCCGAACTCCGCCGCGCCCTCGCCCAGGCCGTCAAGGACCTCGACCTCGGCCGCCGCCCCCAAGACCGCCTCCGCGCCGAACTCGGCCGCCACATCCGCCTCGCCCGCACCGACAAGGGCTGGACCCTCAAAGACCTCTCCGAAGCCTCCTCCGTCAGCGTCAGCCAGCTCTCCTCCATCGAACGCGGCACCCACCTCCCCAGCCTCGAATCCCTCGTCGCCGTCGCCGGTGCCCTCGAAGCCAAGCCCTCGCTCTGGCTCGCCGCCGCCGGCCTCTAAACGCATTCCCCGCCCCCGGTTTGACTCCTCGGCGGGGCGGTCCTTCGATCCTCCTCAGTGGCGGAACGCGCTGTCTCATCCCGACGCCTGCTCTTCACGGCCTTCGAGCCCAGCGGTGACGACCACGCCGCAGGTGTCATCGCCGAACTCCGCCGCCGACACCCCACCCTCGATATCTTCGCCTGGGGCGGCCCCAAAATGGAACGCGCCGGCGCCACCATCGTCGAACGCACCGGCGACGACGCCGTCATGGGCATGCCCGGTTTCGCCAAAATCCGCGAACACCAACGAATCAACGCCCGCATCGCCGACTGGCTCGACAAAAACCCCGTCTCCGCCCATATCCCCGTCGACTCCCCCGCCGCCAACTTCCCCATCTGCGAACTCTCCAAAGCCCGCGGCATCAAAGTCGTCCACCTCGTCGCCCCCCAGATCTGGGCCTGGGGCCGCTGGCGCATCCACAAGCTCCGCCGCATGACCGACATGGTCCTCTGCCTCCTCCCCTTCGAACAACGCTTCTTCGAGAAGCGCAACGTCCCCGCCAAGTTCATCGGCCACGTGCTCTTCGACAAAACCCTCGACCTCGAAGCCCTCGACAGCCGCGCCGAAGCCTTCGGCGAAGGCAAGCCCCGCATCGCCATGATGCCCGGCTCCCGCCCCGACGAACTCCTCCGCCACGTCGATCTCCTCCTCGACACCTTCGGGCTTCTCAAGAAAAAGCACCCCCAGGCCATCGGCGTCATCGCCGTCGGCAACGCCGTCGTGAAGGATCAACTCGACGGTCTCCTCGCCGGCCGCCCCGGCGGCCTCCCCGCCGACGTGAAGGTCGTCGTCCAAGACACCGACGCCGTCATCCGCTGGTGCACCATCGCCCTCGTGAAGAGCGGCACCGTCACGCTCCAGGTCGCCAAACAACTCAAGCCGATGGTCGCGTTCTACACCAAGGCCAACCCCCTCTTCTTCCTCGCCGCCCGCGCCGTCCTCGCCACCAAACTCTTCTGCCTTCCAAACGTCGTCGCCGGTCGCCGCATCGTCCCCGAGTTCATCCCCCACTGGGGCGGCGCAGAACCGATCGCCGCCGAAGCCCTCAAACTCCTCGACGACCCCGCCGCTGCCGAACGCCAGCGCGCCGACCTCATCGACCTCTGTACCAAGTTCGAAGGCAAATACGCCGCCGGCCTCGCCGCCGACGCCATCGAAGAAGTCGCCGACATCGTCCGCCGCGACACCCCCTCCCGAGTCGGCCGAATCCCCGACGCCTTCGACCGCCCCCTCACCCGCCCCGCAATCGACCCCGCAACATAAGAAGTAGCCGCGGCTGTCACTTTGGCTTTCAAGCCAAAGAGTTCCCGCACGCCTCCGGCGTGCGGTGAGACTCCCGACGCCACAAGGCCACTCCAATCACCGCATTCCCCCTTCTTCCTATGGCCTAAGGCTTTCTTCCTACGGCCTTGCTCACTCGCAGCGGCGGGATTTCAGTTCGGTGCGTCATTGCGACGTTGTTCACGTGCCGTGGTCCATCGGGCGACGCGTTCCGTGTCACCTTTGGCTTGAAGTTCGGCGATGATGCTGTTGTAGCCCTGCATCGGCATTGACGGGCTGGCGGGCTCGATCTCGAATGCCCGGGCCTCCTCCCTCGCGAAAAGGTCCATGCGACCCGCCACGAGCGCGGCGTGGAGCAGGTTTGCTCTGATCCACAGAGCAGTTCCGGAATCATCCCGTCTCGCTCTGGACTCGATGTCGAGGGACCGCTGCAGAGACTCGACCGCCGAGACCGGATCGCCGAGCGCCAGCTTCGCGTAGCCGATGTTGTTGTACACCAGGGGCAGAGAGGGGTGCCGCCAGCCGAGCACTCGCTCGGCCTCCGGCAATCGTTGCGTTCCCATCTCAACAACCCTGCTGTAGCCGCCCTCGGTCAGCGTGGCACCGAGCATCTCGAGGGAAAGCGAGTCATGCACCATCGGATGGTGGGGCCCAAAGGCCTCGATGGCGTTCTGCCTCGCTTCCTCGATCATCTCCGCACCATCAACGTTGTACTCATCAACGAGCTGGCGCCCCAGCATCCGGAGCATCCTGATCGTGTACGGGCTCTTCGGTCCGAGTCTCTCCTCGCACTCCCGATAGGTCGCGATCAGGTCCTCCCGCTCATAGCCGCCGATGATCGCCCGCGAGTCCACCTTCGTCCTCAGTGGCAGGAGCGGGTCCCTCTCCGCGTTCGCCTCGGCGATCTCCGCAGCGAGTTTGAACAACTTCCCGTTGCGTTCGACGGCGGTGGGGTCAGACGCCACCTTGATCGCGTTGGAAGCCATGAGCAACTGCAGCACGCGGATGCGTCGGGTCGATGTGTCTCCTTCCAGTTCGCGGATGAGTTCGTCCGCCCTCGCCGCGTGCGCGGCGGTCTCAACGAGGCGTCCCGCGGTACGGTTCGCGATCGCGAAGGTTTCTCTCAACTCCAGCTCGACGCGCGGGTCGAGTATTGGGTCGTCGAGGACGGCCTTGCTCTCGTCGAGCATCATGAGCAGGAGTTCCGGGTCTCGGCCCTGCGCGACCGTCGGATCCACGCTGGTCAGGATCGACCGCGTGACCCGCGCCACCCGCTCGGCCCGCTGTCGTGAGCGTTCGATGGAGATCATCCCGATGGCGATCGTGCTCACGATCACGAGACCGCTCAGCAGCAACATCCTGTGTTTCGAGATCCAGCGCGCCGCGCGATAGAGCCTCGCGGGCGGTCCCGCGAGCACGCGGTCTCCCGCGAGGAATCGGTCCAGTTCGTCGGCGAGAGCGCCGACACTCTGATACCTGCGGTCCGGTTCTTTCTCCAGGCACTTCAGCACGATCCAGTCGAGTTCGCGCCGAAAGCGAGCCTTTGACGTGTGCGAAGGGGCCGCGGGCAGAGTGGCTCTGATCGCGGAGACGAGGGACTGGGCGCCACAGCCACGCAGCACATCGGACGGGATGGGCGGCACGCCCGCCAGCAACTCGTACAGCACCGCGCCCAGCGAATACACATCCGAGCGGACATCGGTGCCGGTCGATTCTGCCTGCTCGGGGCTCATGTACTCCGGAGTCCCGAGGATCTGCCCGGTGAGTGTGACCGTCGGATGTGCGGTGAGCGGCGCAGCGAGCGCCTTCGCGAGACCGAAGTCGATGATGCGTGGCAGGACCTGGCCGTGTGTCCGGGCGACGAGGATGTTGCCAGGCTTGATGTCGCGATGGATGACACCCTTCGAATGCGCGTGCTCGATCCCGCGGCAGACCTTCACCAGCACCCGCACCCGGTCCTGGATGTCGAACCCCTCCTGGTTGCAGAACTCGGTGATCGGCAACCCCGGGATCAGCGGCATCACGACGAACGGCCTGCCGTCATCGGTCGATCCCGCATCGATCGTCGAGACCACACACGGATGGTCCATCAGGGCGAGCGCCTGACGCTCGTCGTTGAAGCGCGTCAGCACCTGCCGCGTGTCCATGCCCGGCTTGATGATCTTGAGCGCGACCAGCCGATGCGATGGGCTGGGTTGCTCGGCGAGATAGACGATGCCGCAGCCGCCCTCGCCGAGGAGTCCGAGGAGGTTGTAGCGACCAATGGTGCGAGGCTCCGCGGTATCGGCCTCGACATCCTCACTCGCAGCGAGGCGGAGCAGGCGCGCCGCTTCGTCCTGCGCGAGCTCGGGCAGGTCGATCATCCTCTCGAGTTGCACCGCCGCCTCGGGGGAGATGCGTTCGAGTTCACCGATGATGGCGCGGCGCTCCGCCGCGGTCGCGACGCGACAGCGTTCGAACGAGGCTTCAAGTGCTTCGAAGGTACCGCTGTTCACCGGGGACCTCGACTCGCCGATGCGCTGAGCCATGCCCTCGCGAAGTCCAGATCGCGCTGCACGGTCTTCTCGCTCATCGACAACGCGACGGCGATCTGCTTCATGGTGAGGTTACCCACCGCCCAGAGGAGGACGACTTCGGCCTTGCGAGGGTCGAGCGCCGCGAGCGGGTCCAGCAGTCGGCACAGCGAGAGAGATGGGGCGCCGCGGGTCGGGCGCGATCCGTCATCGTCGTCTACCCCTGCCATCTCGAGTCTCCTGCGACCCGCGGCCTTGCGCAGCTTGTCGATCAGGGACCACTCCAGAAGTTGATGAGCGAGGGCCTGCACCGACGCATCGCTGGTCGGAGGGTCAGGGAGTTTCAAAAGCCGGCACGCGGCGTCGTTGACCAACGATGTGGGCGAAATGCCCGTCCCTGCGGCGCGCGCCGCGGCCATCCTCCTGAGCGCCGGATAGTTCGCCGCGAGCAGGTCACCCACGCCGCGAGCGGGCTGGTCGGTTGGTTTGGGGCTCGGGGGAAGCGGTTGCATCGGAAGTGCATGGCCGTGCCGCGGTAGGGGTTGTCGGCGCCGATGACGCAGACCTACCTCAGCCGCGACCATCATGCTAACAAGGTTGGGCGCTCGAATCAACACTGATGTTCCTCTCACACGGTTGACGAGGCAGGCGGGGGGATCTGGTCAGGTCATCGAAGGCTCTTGCACAAAAGTGTCCATTGTTGAGCTGTCGCTCCGTCTTCAAAATGGCGGGTGCAGTCGTACGGATCCGCTCGCATCACTCATCCGAGCGTGCGGCGTCGCGGGGTGTTCCCGTTGTACGAGCCAACACCGGAGATCGATCATGAAACACGCAATCTGGGTTCTTGGTGCAGTGGCGTCCGCGGCGGTTGCTCAGAACTCCCCGCCGCCGGGTCATGCAATGCAGTTTAACGGCGGGTACGTTGCTGTCGCCGACAGCAGTTGGTTCGACTTCGAGAGGTATGCAACGATCGAGTTCTGGGTCCGCCCAACAACGACACAGCGGTCGCGGATGCTTTACAAGGGCGATGGAGTGCAAGGGGGTTCAGACCAATCGTTTGGCGTTGGAACCACTGAAGCGACTCCAAGCTTCGGAGCTGCCTACTTCCTGACAGATGGGCGGTATCGTTTCACTGACGGGAGCGTAGCCCCGGTCGGCGAGTGGACACACGTCGCAGCAACAGTCGACGCTCTAGAGGGGATCACCGTCTATTTGAACGGAGTAGTTGATCAGCAGGTGTCGTACGGCGCCGTCGGCGTGTCGCTGCGCAACGGCACGCAACCCTTGACGATTGGCGGCGATCCAAACTGGCCCGGTTGGATGTTCGCAGGCTTGATTGACGAAATCCGAATCTGGAACATCGCTCGTACACCTGCGCAGATCGCCGCGTCTTACACGACGGGCGTTGAACCCACATCACCCGGCTTGGTGGCGTATTACACTTTTGACGAGGGGTCCGGTTCCTCTGTTCAGGACCGAACAGGTCACGGGCTCACTGGCGCAATAAATGGAGACACTGCCTGGGTGCCCATCGTCCCCCCGTGCACGGCTCCGGAAGTCACCCACGGGCCGCTCTCGCAGTCTGTGTGTGCGCCTTCTTCGGCTTCCTTCACGATCTCCACATCGGGCACAGCTCCATCCTTCCAGTGGCGCAAGGACGGATCCGACATCGACGGGGCAACCGCACCCAGCTACACGATCTCCAGCGTCGTTCCCGAGGATGCCGGCACCTATGACTGTGTCGTCACCAACGCGTGCGGCGCCGCGACGAGCACCCCTGCGACACTGACGGTGCGGACGCCGCAGATCCTCACCCAACCCGTCTCTCAGACCGTCAACGTCGACCAGCCGGTCTTCTTCGCCCTCGAGGTCGACCCGCAGAACCCCTGCTTCTCCGCCCTCGCCTACCGCTGGCAACGCAACGGCGTGCCCCTCGCGAACAACACCCGCATCTCTGGCGCCAACACCGCGACGCTCACCATCACCGACTCGCGGTGGGCCGACCAAGGCGCGTACACCTGCCTCGTCTCCGGCAACTACGGCGGTGTGATGAGCGATGTTGCAACGCTCACCATCACCTCCTGCCCACCCGCGTGGACCTCCACCGGCACCGAAGACTTCGGCGCTCGCTGGGTCCACGCGCAGGCGTACTCCGGCGTCGACGGAGGCACACTCATCTTCGGCGGCCGTGATGCATCCGGCGCAACCCTCGGCGACACCTGGCTCCGCTCCGACTCCGGCTGGGCCAACGTCGCCAC
>JBIKMF010000327.1:0-4884 GCA_044359425.1 Phycisphaerales bacterium | reverse complement strand
GGGGCTGAGCGCGTTGTCCGAGGCGTGGGCAAACGTGCGGCAGTTGCAGTTCACGGTCGCGGCGACGGAGAGCAATCCGCAGCTCGTGCAGATCGTCCCGCCGAACGAGGTGGTGGTGGTGATCGGTTTCGAGCTGAAGCTGACGACGCGCGCGGGCACGATGAACCTGTGCATCCCGTACAACGTGATCGAACCGGTGATGGAGCAGTTGTCGAGCCAGTCGTGGTTCTCTTCGTCGAAGCATCAGCGGTCGAAGGAGGTCGAGACGCGGATCACGCAGACGCTCTCGACGGCCCCGCTGCGGGTGATGGGGATGCTGGCGGAGACGACGATCACGGTGAAGGATCTGCTGCATCTGTCAGTGGGCGATCTGATCGTGACGGAGAAGGCGGCCTCGAAGCCGGCGGTGGTCCTGGTGGAAGGGGAGCGGAAGTACATCGCGCACCTGGGGCAGTACCGCGGGAAGCGGGCGCTGAAGATCATCCGGCCGATGACGGCGGAAGACCGGCTCTGAGCGGTCTTTGTCAGGGTCCCGAAGGAAATCGGGACCGCATTGATCGGTCCGGTCAAACTCCATACAGTTTGGGTGGATCTCAGGGCCGTTGAGTGGGAACGTGATTCCACTTGGCGGCCAAGGAGTGACGACCGATGTTCGTGGTTTATCGCCATGCCCGGTAACTGTCCGAGACTCCTCAGGCACTCCAGCGTGAGCTGGTGCCGTGCGGGTCGCTTGGCCCAGGTGCCACCTTCGCAGGGAGGTGGATACCGGGGTTGAGGGCGTTACCGACTTTGCTCCGGGGAATCCGGGGCGGGATGGGATGGGCCACGAGCAAAGAGCTTGTGGCCTTTGTGTTTTTGCTGGAAAACTCGACAACTAGACAACTCAGGAACGCGAGATGAACACTCAGGAAATGATGCGGATTCTGGACTCGATCTCCCGGGATCGGAACATTGATCGCTCGGTGCTGATCCGCGACCTTGAGCAGGCGATGGTTTCGGCCGCCCGCAAGTACTTCAACACGCTGGACATCGAAGAGTTCCAGTGCAAGCTGGATCCGCTCTCTGGCAAGCTCGAGCTTTCGCGTCACGGCGAGCCGCTGCAGATGCCGCCGGAGGCGTTCGGACGCATCGCGGCACAGACGTTCAAGCAGGTGATGATCCAGAAGTTCCGCGACGACGAGCGTTCGAGCATCCTGGAAGAGTTCAGCAAGCGGATCGGCGAAATCGTGACGGGCACGGCCCAGCGGTACGAGGGTGGCGCGCTGGTGGTGACGGTTGATCGGGCCGAGGCCTTCATGCCCCGCGGGGAGCAGATCCCCGGCGAGCAGTTCGCCCCCGGCGACCGGGTTCGCTGCATGATTCTGGACGTCCGCGACGCGGGCAGCCAGGTGAAGATCGTGCTCAGCCGCGGACACCAGGACTTCATCAAGCGGCTCTTCGAAGTCGAGGTGCCTGAGGTCGCGGAGAAGATCATCGAGATCAAGGCGATGGCCCGCGAGCCGGGGTACCGGACGAAGATCGCGGTGAGCTCGATCGACAGCAAGGTGGACGCGGTGGGCGCGTGCGTGGGCGTGCGTGGCAGCCGCATCAAGAACATCGTGGACGAGCTCAACGGCGAGAAGATCGACATCGTGCGGTGGAACGAGTCCTCGCAGATCCTGATCCAGAACTCGCTGAAGCCCGCCGAAGTCTCGGAGATCAGCCTGTGCTTCGAGCTGGGTCGCGCGACGGTGGTCGTGCGGGACGATCAGCTCAGCCTCGCGATCGGCAAGCGCGGGCAGAACGTGCGTCTGGCGGCCCGCCTGACCGGCTGGGACATCGACATCCTGACCCCCGAGGAGTTCACCAAGGGCGTCGAGACGATGTACTCCACCGTGCAGAGCATCGGCGGCCTGACGGAGCAGATGACGGACAAGCTCGCGGCATTGGGCATGGTGAGCGTGTTCGACATCGAGGAAGTCGGGGCCGAAGTCCTGATGAACGAGCTGACGATCGACGCGGCGACCGCCGAGACGGTGGTCGAGGCGTGCGCGACGAAGGCGAAGGAAGTGGCGGAGCAGCAGCTGAAGGACAAGGAAGCCAAGGAGCGGAAGAACCGCGAAGAGGCGGACCTGGCCCAGAAGCTGCTGGGACAGGGCGTCGCGGGGGCAGAGCCCGGCGCCGACGACGCGCAGAGCCGCGCCGACGACATTCTGGGTCAGGGTTGATTGGATTGAGAAGTTCGGGAAGCACGACGGGATGTGCCCGCGCGTGCGAGAGCAGAGAACCCGGCGAACGCCGGTGAGTGGAGCAGGCGATTGGCGAAGAAGATCTTTGAACTCGCGAAAGAGATCGGCGTCGACTCGAAAGTCATCCTGGCGAAGGTCTGGGATGAGGGAGTCTCCAAGGACGTGGTCAAGGGCCACATGTCCGCGGTGGGTCCCGGGCTGGAGGCGTCGATCCGCGATTGGTTCAGCGGCCAGGGAGAGGCTGCGCCTCACACGGCCGTTGAGACCGCGTCGAAGGTCGACCTCGACAAGGTAAAGGCCAAGCCAGGCCGCAAGCGGGGCACGAAGAAGGCCGGCGAAGGTGGCGACCACGGGGACGAAACGGGCTCGACAACCACCGCGGTCGCCGAGAACCCCCTCCAGACCAGCGATGCCCCGACGACTACGGAGCCGCAGCCGCAGGTCACGGAAGTGGCCCCGGTTGTTGTGGAGGCCCCGACCCAGCCGCCCGCGCCCGAGACCGAAACCGTTCCGCCCGCGCCCGTGCCGGTCGCGGAGACCCCCGTGGCCAAGCCCGCGACGCCGATCGCTCCCCCGCCTCGCCCCGCGCCGGTGGTGAAGCCGATCGATCCTCCCAAGCCGCTCGAGCCGACGGTCGTGACGCCGTCGCCGCAGCCGCCGTCGCGAGCAGTGCCGCATACCACGCAGCCTGCGCGCCCGATGGAGGCTCCGAAGCCGACGACGAGCATCCCCCCGAGCGGACCCGCTCCCACTCCGACCCCGACGGCCCAGGCGCCGCAGGGGCCCGGTGGACCGGGACGCCCCGACATCGGTCCCAATGGGCCGGTGCGGTCGCAGCTTGGTCGCGGGCCGGTGTCGCCGCAGAACGTGCCGACTCGTCCGACCAATGTCATCCCCGCCGGACCGAAGCTCGAGCAGCGTGCACCCGTTGCCCTGCGCGGGCCGAAGGTCGTGCGCATCGAGGCGCCCGAGCAGATCGAGGCCCCGCGAGCCCGTCGTCCGATGGGACCCGGTGGCCCGGGCGGAAGTTCGATGACCACGGCCCGCGGGCCGCGGACCGGCGGCGGAGCAGGAACGCCCGGTGAAGGTGGCGGCGGAGGCGGGAGCGACGATGATCGCGGTCGCAGCCCACGCCGGAAGGTGGCGGCACCTCCCGCGGCGTCGGCGAAGCGTTCGTCGGGGCAGGGCGTCCCGCAGCGGCGTCGCGCGACGAGCGGCGAGGAATGGGTGGCCGGTCCGGGCTTCACGGAGCAGGACCTGATCGAGCGTGAAGAACGGCTCGCGAAGGCGGGCGGGTTCCTGAAGAAGCGGAAGAACGACCTGAAGAAGCCCGGTCAGGGCCAGAACCAGGTGGACGACGCGGCCTCGGGACGGGTGCGGATCGCTGCACCGTTCACGATCAAGGACCTGTCGGAGACGACGGGCGTGAAGGCCGCGGAGATCGTGAAGAAGCTGTTCCTCCAGGGCGTGATGAAGAAGATCAACGATCCGATCGAGGTCGAGAAGGCCATCGAGATCATGATGGACTTCGAGATCGATCTGGAAGTCGTGGAAGCGAAGACGGCCGAGGAAGCGGTGCTGTCGGAGTTTGCGGAGCGGCGCGAGACCAAGGCGCTGGGCAACCGCGGGCCGGTGGTGACGATTCTGGGCCACGTCGACCACGGCAAGACGAGCCTCTTGGACAAGATCCGCAACGCGAACGTCGCCGCGGGCGAAGCGGGCGGGATTACGCAGAAGACGAGCGCGTTCGTGGCGGACCTGACGGTGGAAGGGAACAAGCGGCAGGTTGTGTTCCTGGATACGCCGGGCCACGAGGCGTTCACGAGCATGCGGTCGCGCGGCGCGAAGCTGACGGACATCGTGGTGCTGGTGGTGTCGGCGCCGGAAGGCGTGATGCCGCAGACGATCGAGAGCATCGCCCACGCGAAGGCGGCGAAGGTGCCGATCGTGGTGGCGTTGAACAAGATCGACCGTCCGGACGCGACGGACGCGATGGTCCAGCGGACGCTGGGCCTTCTGGCGGAGCACGGGCTGAACCCGACCGAATGGGGCGGCGAGACCGAAATGGTCCGCACGAGCGCGACCACGGGTCAGGGCATCCAGCAGCTGCTGGAAACGCTGGACTACCAGGCGCAGCTGCTCGAGCTGAAGGCCGACTTCGGCGGGCCGGCCATCGGCACCGTGATCGAAGCGAAGATGGAAGAAGGTCGCGGCGCGGTGGCGAACCTGCTCATCCAGCAGGGCAAGCTGAAGGTCGGCGACTTCGTCGTGATGGGGCGTGCGTTCGGGCGCGTCCGCGACATGACCAACGACCGTGGCGAGCGCGTGCGTGAAGCCCTCCCGCCCATGCCCGTGCAGATCTCGGGTATGGACGAGGTGTGCGACGCCGGCGACAAGTTCTACGTCGTCGACTCGCTCCGCAAGGCCCAGGACGCGGCCGAGCAGCGTCGTACCCGCGAGCGGCAGGCCGCCCTGGCGACCCCGAAGCTCACGCTGGACTCGCTGTTCTCGCAGATCAAGTCGAACGAGTCGGACGCGAAGGAGATCAAGATCGTTCTCAAGACCGATCAGCAGGGCACGGTCGACGTGCTCAAGATCGAGTGCGAGAAGGTCAAGACCCCGGAGGTTCGGGTGCGTGTGCTGCACGCCGCGGTCG
>JBIKMF010000326.1:0-4952 GCA_044359425.1 Phycisphaerales bacterium | reverse complement strand
AGTTCCGGTAACGCCCGTCTTACTCGTCGACGCACGCGATCGACACCGCGTCGACGCTCGATCCTCCCGGCGGCTCGCCAATCTTCATATCATGGGCTGGATCGCTCTCGGCCGCCCGCAAATCGCCGTGCTCGTTTCACGCCGCGCACTGATCGACGCGTCTGTGTCGTTGCGCAGTGCTCCCGCCGCGGGAACGCGAAAGCCCGCGGCTTCTCACCCCCGGCATCGCAGTGTCCTCATCGCAGAACCGGAGACACGCTGGTGGTATCTCTGGCCCCGATATTCACGCCAGCGTTGCTCACCACATGAGTCACTCAGCCGCGGAAGAGAGGTCTCGGATGAAGGGCTTGGTCATCGGTGGGTCTGCGATCACTGAACCGCGGGGGTCATCGCTGCTCGTTCCGCCCCGCCTCGCGGTGGGCGTCGGCATTGCCCTCGGCTTCGGAGTGCCCAAGCTCGCCGCCTTCGACACCTACCTCGCGGAGGCCCGCGCCAGCGGCGCACCAGCACCGTTGGTACCGGCCACCGCACTGCTCGCCGTCGAGATCTCTGGTGGCGTCGCGCTGGCGGTTGGTTTCGCCACCCGCGCCGCGGGCATGGATCTGGCCGCGGCGAGGGTCGGGATCCTGCTCGTGCCCGGACAGCACGACTTCGCTTGGGATGCCACGCCGTTCTTGCTCGGTGGGTACCAGTTCGCGGTGAGCCGCGCTGGACGGTACAGCGTGGACTCGCGAATCGCAGGCCACGTCGGTCCCGCGGCACACAAGGGGTCCGAAGCATGAACCTCGCGAACACGCGTCGCGTACTGCGCCGCGTCGCCGCGGCATACGCGTCGATCGATCTCGGGCGCATCCCCATGACGCTCGAGCAGGCCAAGGGCAGGCGTATCGCCTGCCACTGCATCAAAGTATACCGGTTCGAGTTGTGTGCCAGCACCAGCCGGCGTCTCGGTCAGGTGGTCCTTTCCGGTAGACGCCTGCTTCGATCTCCCCGTTCACTCCATCAGGAGAATGCGCAGCCATGAAGAGAAGCAGTGCTCTCAGGGGTCGTGTCGTCGTCATCACGGGAGCGGCGTGGGGCATCGGCGAAGTCGCGGCACGCGCGATCGCAGCCGACGGTGCGAGTCTCATTCTCATCGATTCAGACTCTGACGCGCTCGAGCGGGTAGTTGCCGTTCCCGAACAAGGCCGCCTACTGCGTTTCCAAAGCCCCCGCGGCGATGGCCTTCGCGTGCCTCAGAACAGAGCTTCGCTCGCAGGGGATCCGCGTCACCGATTTCGTGCCACCCGTCGTCGCCACTGGACTTGTTCGTTCGGCGATCGCGACAAGGCCCGATCTGCTCGCACGCGAGGTTGACATCGTCGAGCCCACGCCTGGCCCGCCGAGGCCGTAGGTGGCAGAATCGCCCTCGCGGTTCGCGACCCTCGCACCATCACGATCTGCGGCTTGATGACCAGAGCCGCGGTCGTCGCTGCCCGGTGCTTTCCGGT
Organism: Phycisphaerales bacterium; assembly: GCA_044359425.1. GTDB lineage: Bacteria > Planctomycetota > Phycisphaerae > Phycisphaerales > UBA1924 > JBEIUO01. The sequence goes on along the minus strand of JBIKMF010000326.1, from coordinate 3,462 downwards.
GCTGTCCGACGCACTCGCCGCTCGCGCCGCCAAACCGATGAAACCAACGTAGCGCACCTCGCCCCAAATGGGCCCCACACGACAACCCCCGAGTCCCGCGACGCCGGGGGTTGTTCAAGAGTGGACGTTGCAAGGGCGCCTTCCGGCCATCGGCCAGGCAGCCCCGAGCCGCGAGGCGGCGCCGTCACGGGTTGGTCGCCGGGAGACGCAGCCTGTGCACGTTCGTACCGATGGCGAATCCGGTCACGTCCTGGCCCGTCCTGACGAGTCGGATCTTGTTCACCGCGTTGCCGAAGCCCGCTTTGCTCCACGTCAGGCCGCCGTCGCGAGTGACGAAGCCGTGGGGCATGGCGCCGACCCAGCCTGTGGTCGCGTCGAGGAAAGCCACGCCGAACTGGCGCACGCGGTGGTCGACGACCAGCGGGACTTCCGTCCACGTCCTGCCGCCGTCGATGGTCTTGGCGACGAAACGGGCTGAGGCTGCAGGGTTCGGGTCGTACGACTGGATGGTGCAGTACCCGGTGTTGGCGTCGGGGAAGGAGAACTTCCAGGTCAGCTCGTATGGCCGCGTGGATCGGTAGACCTCCTTCCACGTCGCGCCGCCATCCTCGGTGGCGAGAATGAGCGCGTTGGCGACCGCGACGTCCGCACTCGTGGCCGAGGCGATGAACCCGCGACGCTCGTCGAGGAACTTGACGTCGAAGGCCATCGCGCCGATGGTCGGGATCGAGCCCTGCTTCCACGTCGTGCCCAGGTCGTCGGACCAGATGTACGCCGTCGGCCCGCCGACGCGGCCCACGCCGACGATGCGAAGGCGGGTGTCGAGGTTGCCCGCGTTGACGAAAGGCACGCGCACAACTTCGAAGGCGCACAGCCCGGTCACCGGCGCTCCCTCGATCGAGGTCGCCGGTGTCCAGGTCTCGCCGCCGTCCGTGGTGCGATACACGGGAACCGTGTCGGTGACGCCCGGGAAGTAACCCGGCCCGATGTTGCCCATCACGCCGACCTTCGCGTCGACGAATGCCAAGCACCGCACAAACGTGCCTGGCTTCTCCCAGACCTTCGTCCAGGTGTCGCCCCCGTCTGTCGTTCGGAAGATCTTGCCCGCGCCGTTGCCGTACCACCCCGTCTCGGCGTCGACGAAGAAGATGTCGTCCTGCTTGCCCTGGTACGCCTCGGTGGCGAGCTTGGTCCATCCCGTGTCAGTGTCGGCGGCGTGCGGCGTCGGGGCCGGTGTGGGCTGCGCCGCTGGGGTGTTGCCCGGCGCCGCCACGTTCCCGTCCTGTACGTCGATCCACGCGAGCATCCGTTTGGGCAGGTCGGCGTCCCACGTGCCTCCGCCCATCGCACGGACGCTCTCCTCAAGCGACGCGTGCGTGGTGAAGGCGTGGTCGGCCTTGGGCATCGTGATCGTCGCGCCCGCCCCAGGCGTCCGCCGGTTCACGATCGCCGCGATCTTCTCGTGGTCCTCGAGCGATGTCAACCAGTCGTACTCGCCGTACACCGCCAGCACCGCGCCGCTCGACCGCTCCCACGCGCGGGCGAGGTTGAGATCCTGCAACTGGTGGAAGAAGGACATGCTCCGCGTCGACATGTGGTTCTCGTCGAGCATGATGCCCTGCGTGGGCTGACGCAACTCCGGCCAGCGGGCCCACGCGTCTCCCAACGTCTTCTTGTCGACGAGCACCGTGGCACTGGTCTTGGCCTCCGCGAGCACCGCGTCGGTGATGTCCGCCTCAGAGATCGATGGGTCGAGCGCCGACTGACGCCGCACGTTCTCGAGTTGGTACTCAAACCACGTGCGCACCAGCGTGCCGTAGACGATCGTGCCCCGCACGGGTACTTCGGCCGATAGGTACGGCGCCATGACGCCCCCCATCGAGTGGCCGAAGACGAAGATGCGCCCGGGATCCACCTCCGGCATCTCCGCCAGTTGCTTCAGCGCGGCCTTGTAGCCTTCGAGCTCAGTATTGAAGTCGATGGTGTGGCAGGGCGGGCCCTCGCTGTCGCCGATGCCCGGCTTGTCGACCCGCATGGTCACGAAGCCCGCCTTGGCCATCTCGTGGACGATGCGAGTGTCCGCGGCCTCGGGGCTCGAAGGCCGGTCCACCGTCTGGCAGACAATCCCCTGGACATACATGAACGCGGGGCGGCGACCGTCGCGAACCCTCGCCTCACCCTTAGGCACCGTCACGATCGTGCGCAGCCGATACCCCCTGGGCACCGTCACGTTGCCGTACGTCACCACGCTTCCCTCGATCGTCTCCGCGGCTTGGTCGAGCGTGGCCCGCAGCTCGACCGTCTCTCCCCCCCTCCGAACGGCGATCGTCACCGTGTCCCCCGCCGCGAACGTACGCAATCGGGCGCCGAGCGTCTCGCGGCTCGTCACCGGCGTGCCCGCCACGCTCAGAATCACGTCGCCCGCCGCAATGCCCGCTCTAGCGGCAACGCCTCCGGGAACGACGTCGGCGATGCTCAACGCTTCGCCCTCCGCGGCAAGACGGACCCCCAGCGGCCCCGGGCGGCGCGGCAGGGAAGTCGACGCCGCGGCGGGAGCCTCGGGCGCGGTCGGCTGAAGGGCGGCGGCGTCGGACGCGGCGACCGAGAGGCACATGACGACGGAGGCGAGGAGCGTGTTCATGGGTGTTCTGGGGTGTGGGTGGTGCGGTTGAACAGGAACGACGGGAAGATCAGGCCTTTCGGGGACGCGGGCGTTTCGCCCGAGGTGCGGCATCGCGTACCTTCGCGCCGCGGGTGCGGGCGACCGGAAGCAGGAAGAACGCGGCCAGATGGAGAGCACCCTCGCGACGGGTCTTGCGACGGTCGAGAAACTGCTTGATCGCGCGAAGTCGATTGCGGACGACGATGAACTCCGCCGTCGTCAGCCACGACATCTCGATCTTGCCGATGACGTTCTGCACGTCGGCGCCGTACGTCAAAAGCCCGGCCCGCGACGCAGCCCGGGAGGTCTTCGCAACGATGCCGGCCATCGTCTGCATCGAGCGGTCGATCGCCTTGGACGTCGAGGCGGGATTCGTGCGACCAAAGTCGGGCCGGAAGTCGTCGGCAGCAAGGTCGTAGACACGCTCGGTGCGGGTACGTCCCTGCCGCTCGCCCGCATCAAGCACCACCCCGATCCGCAGCAGCTGCCGCAGGTGCGGGTAGAGCGTGTCCGCGGGCCGGTCGATCGCCAACGCCATCTCGCGAACAGAGCAGGGCGCGAGCGACCGCATCGCCTCGAGCATCTCAAACCGCACCGGCGCCATCATCAGCGTCCAGTGCGACGAGCTCTTCACCACATGGATGGCGCGTCGGGTCATCGTCTCATGGTAGCTGACAATATTGTGAAATGCAAACATTTCACAACAAGATGCCTCAGGCGAACGTCCGACCACCTCCAAAGCTGACCACCCCCGAGTCTCACAACCCGGGGGATTTCGCTTTCAAATAGTGAGCGCGGAG
>JBIKMF010000325.1:0-4959 GCA_044359425.1 Phycisphaerales bacterium | reverse complement strand
CGAACGTCCTGCGCTCCGCGGAATTCCGCCCGCGATTGTGGAATCCGCCGCCCGGTTTTGTCGTTATCCTCGCATCATGCACCGACCCCGCGCGGCGTTCGCGTTCCTCCCGCTCCTGCTCCTCGCTTCCGCGGCGATGGCGCAGCGCGCCGGTGAGTCCGGCGTCGTCGCCGTGGTCGAAGCGTCGTTCCATCGCTGGGACAGCGACGGCGACGGCGAAATCTCCGCGCCCGAGATCGACGCCGTCATCACCGACTCCAGCATCAAAGGCCCCGACGCCGCCGCGGCCGCCGCCATCAAGCTCGCCATGCGCAGCCCGAAGGTGAAGATGGGGGCCATCTCGCGGGGTGAGCTCGAGGCCGCCGCGGCATCCGAGAAACGCGCCTCCGCCGACGCGGACGACGAGACCGAAGAGGACGCGAGCACGACGCCGCCGAACCTGCAGAAGCGATTCGCGGCGGCACGTCGGAAGATCACGAACGCGTCGCCGCTGCTGTTCGCCGAGGGTGGTCCGGTGTTGAGCTCGTGCCACCAAGGGCCGCTGGGCGATTGCTACTTCGTGTCGGTGGTGGGTGGGATGCTCCACACGCGACCGGATGAGCTCAAGGCGATGTTCCACGTCGGCGCGGGGCAGCGCGTCGCGGTCACGTTCCCGGGGCAAGAGCCTGTCGAGATTGAAGCGCTCACGGACGGTCAGATCGCGATCTCCTCGAGCAGCGGGAAGTCCGGGCGGTGGCTGCCGACGCTCGAGCACGCGTTCGGGAGGGTGCGGCAACTGCGGCGCGACGCCGAGAAGCGGCCGGACGAGCCAACGGACCTCATCGCACGCGGGGGTTCGGCGGGGGAGAGCATCGAGTTCCTCACCGGCCACGACGCCTCGCGCCTCGAGTTGTGCGGGAAGGAGAAGGAGCCGACCGACGACAAGGTGCGCGATCGCGCGGCGAAGGCCCGCGAGGTGCTCGGCGAGGTCATGAAGAACAAGCGTCTCGCGGCAGTCGGGACCGACGACGATCGCATCACGCCGGGGATCGCGCCCAAGCACGCGTACGCGGTCCTCGCGTTCGACGAGAGCGCCGACCGCGTGACCATCTGGAACCCCCACGGCAACACCTTCAAGCCCAAGGGCGCGCAGGGCCTGAAGAACGGGTACGCCACCTCGAAGGGCGTCTTCACCATGCCCGTCGAGGAGATGGTCCGGGTCTTCCGGGGGTTGGTGTACGAAACCGATCGCAAGGCGATGGGCCGGCGGGGGAACATCTCCGATCGGCGAAAGTAACCACGCGCCCGTGCGGCAGGCACGCGAGCCCCCAACAATCACCCCGAAGGAGCGTGTCCCATGTCGAAGAAGGTTGCGGTCGTGCTCTGCGGGAGCGGTCGATCAGACGGCAGCGAAATCACCGAGGCGGTGAGCACCATCGTGCACCTCTCGCGTCACGGCGCGGCGTACAGGTGCTTCGCGCCCGACAGCCCCCAGACCGAGGTCATCAACCACGCGACAGGCAAGCCCATGCCCGGCACGCAGACCCGCAACATGATGGTCGAGGCCGCGCGGATCTCGCGCGGCGAGATCTCGCCGCTCACCTCGCTCTTCGCGGCGGAGTTCGACATGGTGGTCTTCCCCGGCGGCAACGGCCTGGCGAAGAACCTCTGCGACTTCGCGACCCGTGGCTCGGAGTGCACGGTGATCCCCGATGTGGAGCGCGTCATCCGCGAGTTTCACGCGGCCAAGAAGGGTATCGGGCTCATCTGCATCGCGCCGGTCCTCGCGGCCCGCGTGCTCGGTGCTCGCATGAACGGCCCCGGCTGCAAGGTCACCATCGGGACGAGCGAAGAAGTCGCCGGCAAGATCGCGGAGATGGGCTCGACCAACGTGCCCAAGGGCGTCAGCGAGGCCTACCTCGACGACAAGAACCGCGTGTACTCGACGCCCGCGTACATGTGCGACGCCAAGCCCCACGAAGTGTTCGAGGGAATCGGACGGTTGATCGATCTGATGATGCGGTGAAGTCGATCGGAGGCTGTGATGCGGATTGTGTGCGGATGGTGGGGTGTGGTGTTCGCGTCCGTCGCGACGGCGGCGGTTGCGCCCTCGCTCCGTGGGCCCGAGGACACGCAGACCGACGCCGATGCCCAGACCATCGACGACCGCGAGCTCGCCAAGATCGTGGAGCGCGAGGGCGGGGCACTCCTCGAGCCGGGCGGGTTCCTTAGCGCCGAAGAACTGCTCGAGGGCCGGGGAGAACTCGCCATCGCGCAGCTTGCCGACGCCCCCGACAAGGAAATGACCGAGGCCGAGCTCTACGAAACCGCACGGCGCGGCGTGCTCGTGGTCCGCGAGTTGTACAAGTGCGACAACTGCCCCCGCTGGCACACGGCCGGCGGCGGCACCGCGTTTGTGCTCAGCGCCGATGGTGTCTGCGTCACCAACTACCACATGTTCGAAAGCCGCGGGCAGGAGCACAAGGTCTACCCGATCGTGCTGACCGCCGACGGCGAGGTGTTCACGGTCAAGGAAGTGCTCGCGGCGAGCCGCCCGGACGACGTTGCGATCTTTCGGCTTGGGAACGGCCGCAAGGACGGCGAGGAGATCGACGTCGGCACGCACGTCTTCACGCCGATCCCGCTCGCCGAGTCCGCGCCGATCGGCACGCGGGTCGGGCTGATCGCGCACCCGGACAACGAGTGCTACACGTTCACGACGGGGATCATCGCGCGGCGCTCGCTCGCCCACCGCGGGATCAACGGTGAGTCCGGCGAGAACGACGACGTGCCCGCGATCAACGTGACCTGCGAGTACGGCGTGGGGTCCAGCGGCGGACCCGTGATGGATATGCGCGGCCGGGCCGTGGGAATGGTGTGCAACACCCATACCGTCTGGTCCGGCGAGGGGCGTCGACGCGAACCGCAGATGGTCCGTCGCCGCTGCATCCCCTCCGACCGGATCATGCTCCTGCTGGCGAGCCCGCCCCCCAAGGTACAAGACTGATCATGCGAACATTCCGAAGCGACCGTTCACCGACCGACCCTTCACAGGGGATCACCAAGGCCGAGCTCCTCGAAGCCGCCGACATCTCCTCCAAGACCTTCGACATGATCCGCAAGGCCGCGCGCGTCAAGGGCCCAGGCCACGGCGGGCTGGAGTACGTCTTCCCCATCGAGGACATCAAGCAGATCATCCGCACCGCCGAGGGCGGCCGCTTCACCGAACGCGGCGCCCCCGCCGCGCAGGGCTGGCGGGCCATGCTCGCCGAGCGTGGCATCGAGATGGAAGAGCAGAAAAAGCTCAGAGGCCGCGCTGGTGGCGGCCTCTGAGGGTGACCCTGCTCGAGTTGTCGTGATGGTCCGGGCTTAGCAGCCCGAGTCCCACCGCTGGAAGAAGTCGATCACGTCGTCCCCATCGACGCCACCGTCGCGGGTGATGTCCGCGAGGATGTCGCTGCTGTCCCACAGGGAGAAGAAGGTGATCACGTCGTCGCCGTCGACGCTGCCGTCGCTGTTGTAGTCTGCGCGGCAGGGGGGCAGGCCCGGCACGGGAATCCCGGCCACTGCGATCTCACCCAGGGCACCGGGCTTGAACAGCGCGATGCTGCCGTTGCCGGTGGTGGGGGGCGTGTTGGAGTCGAAGCGGAAGTTGTACATGGTGCCCCAGCGGAGGGCGTTGGAGGTGTTGCCGTTGCCGCTGTAGGGGGCGCAGGCCCAGGTCAGCTCGTAGGCCGCGAGCGTGTTGGCCCATGCCGCGGGGTTGGCGGCGGAGTTGGGGTAGGGCTCGCCGGTGTGGGTGAAGATGCCGTGGAATCCGACGTTGGAGACGGTGACGCCCGGACCGGCGGGGATGGAGAAGCCACCGGCGCAGCGGTCGGCGTTGAGGTTGTGGACCGCGTACTCGTAGTGCCAGGTGCCGTCGCCGTTGCTGGTGGCACGGCCGGCGACCCAGAAGCGGGCGACGATGCCGGGGAGGCCGAGGGAGGTGTCGATGTAGTCCGCGGCAACGAGGCTGACGGCGGGGTCGGCGTCCTTCCAGGCCTTGATGGCGGGCATGTGGCGGGTGATGGTGCCGGTGAGGGCGGGTGCGCTGGTGGTGTTGGCGACGGTGATCCGCTGGAAGCTGGCGTTGTTGAGGCCGTTGATGGCCGGGGCGCCCTGGATGCTCCAGCGGGCGTCGTCGGCGGTGATGTAGTGGGTTTCGGCGAAGAACTGGGCCCCGGAGTTCAGGGCGGGGTCGATGTCAACGGTCTTGACCTGCAGGCGCTTGTCGATGTTGGTCGACGCGGTCGCGCCGCCGAAGGGCCAGGAGTACGCGCCGGTCGTCGCGTTCACCTCGGAGCGGGGGCCGAGGTTGCCCTGCGAGCCGTTGAGGCCTGCACCGTACGCGTCGGAGCAGTTCACGCCGAGCTGCTGGCCGCCCAGAGGAGGGGTGATGCAGGTGCCGCAGGTCCCGCTGTTGGTGGAGGAGAAGCCGTGCTTGAGCCACGACTGGCCGATCTGCTCGAAGCGGCCGCCCTTCAGGCGGTAGAAGTTCTGGGCGATCACGGGGTGCTGGGTGTTGCCCGCGATCCACTGCACCGGCACGTCGCCCATGTTGCAGGCATCGGTGCCGACCGAGTACGCGGTGATGTCCCCGGTGGTGCCGTAGAAGCCCACGTCTGTCAGGCGGGCGACGAAGACGTCCGGCCCGAGGATCGGGCACGGGTTCACCAGCAGGGCGATCGCCCCGCCGGAAGAACGGCCCTGCGCGTCGCTGACCGTGAACGGGATGACCTTGTTCCCGGGCGTGACCGAGCCGGTCACCGTGATCTGGTACGTGTGCACGCTGTCGTTGGCGGTCACGTCGCCGTTGGTGCCGTTGTTGAAGAAGACCTGCGAGGCCGAGCCGCCGATCGAGGAGAGGTTCGCGGTGACCGACAGGCCGGTGCTCGCGGGGTTGAACCCGGAGGTCACGTTGACCGTGAGGCGCGTCGC
>JBIKMF010000036.1:0-17426 GCA_044359425.1 Phycisphaerales bacterium | reverse complement strand
ATTCCATCGCGGCGGCCCGCGCGAGTTCGACGGTCAGCCCGCCCTCGGCCATCTGCTTCTCGTACTTCGGAACGCCGGTGATCGGCAGGGTTAAGCCGAGCCCACCCATGACGGTCCATGGGCGGCCCATGCTGGTGAGCATGCGTTCGATGGAGACATCCACCATCGGGTCTTCCCAGAGACCGGCGTTCGCCGCGCTGGCGGAGGCGACCCCCGCGCGGGCGCGGGCCTCGCGGAGTTCGGGGCTGAAGACGAGCGCAACGACCTCGGCTTCTTCGAGCGTGAGGCCGTCGGCGGTGTCGAAGGTGATTCGGCCGGGGGTGGCGGCGTTCAACGAGGCGGCGAACTCGGCGACGGCGGGTGCAGAGACCGAGCGCGCGTGGTACTCGGCGACATGGCCGGCCACATCGAGCGGCTTGCGGGGGTGTGACTGGCAACCGGTAAGACCCGCGGCGGCGATTGCCGCGACGATCAGGGGCGTTCTCATCCTGGACTCCGAGGGCTTCGCGAAGGAAGACCAGCCGCTCGAGGCGCGACGACCGCGCGACAACGGCACCACGGCGCGAGCGATGGCTCGCGCAGATGGCGGAGACTAGATGATCATGACGGTGAGGGCCAAGCCGGGCGCGAGGAGATCAGGCCCGGGGTCGGGTGGCGGCAGGCCCGTTGGCGGGCGCACGCACTGGTCGGCGGCGAGAATCAGCGGCGCGGGTGCGGAGGCAGGCAGGAGCGCGACGTCGACGTCGGCGGTGAAGGAGGGGCGGAGGGTGTCCGCGGCCATCGCGGGGATGGCGATCATGGAGGGGCAGTCGCGGCGTTGGTCGGGGTCGGCCGGACGGGAGTCGTGGTGCTGCGGGGTGCAGCAACCGCACTCGCCCGAGTCGGAGCAGCAGCAGCAGCAGCAACCGGATTCGTCAGAGTCGGCTGCGGGCTTGATACTCGCGATGAGATCGGTGAAGCAACGCAAGCAGCCATGCGAGCCCGGGCCACCCAACGCGGAGACCCCGGCCTGCAGCAGCAGGACGAAGCATGCGACGAGTTGGATCAGCGTTCGGTTCATGGGGGCTGTTGATGATACGCCGGCGGTTCGGTGTTGGTTCACTCTACCACAGGGAGGATCGGTTGCAAGGGTCTGGGGCTTCAGCGGCGGTCAGAATAACCACGGCACGCCGCGATGGGGGAAGCCCTATGCTCCCGGCTGCCAGCGTGCGGCGGAATCGCTGCAACGGGGCATCAGTACTCCCAATAGGAATGAAGCCCCCGGATTCTGGGGGATTGCAAAGAGGATCCGATGCACGACGTGAACTGGAAAGACCCTAAGCTCCTGATCGGCATCTTCGCGGGCGTGGCGGCTGTGGGGATGGCGCTTTATAACTGCCGAGCTAGCACGCCAGGCGTTCCCCTCAACGAGGCCGAGGAAACGCAGAAGCGGATGTACGCGATCGCACACCGGACGCTGACCGCGATTCAAGCGGGTACGACACCGACCACGCTCGCTGATCTACCGAAGGTCGAGAAGATCGACGAGCAGATCAAGGACGGGTGGGGAAGCGAGATCAGCTTCACGATCGCGGACGGTGCGGCCAAAATGAAGACGGCGACCATGATTTCGCCGGGCGCGGACAAGGCAGCTGGTACGCCGGACGACATCACGTGCACAGCGGTGTTTCGGTTTGAACCGGGCCCCGGGTATGACGTGTACGTGCAGGGGCCGATCGACTTCGTTCTTCCTGGCAATCCGTAGCCCTTCACGACAATCCAAAACGAAAAGCGGGAGCGACAGTGTCGCTCCCGCCTGTGTATCTACGTGTCTGGAGAGTTACCAGTTGATCTGCGCGGCGTTCGTTGGGAAGGTCCAGTCCGAACGGCTCGCAACGTTCGCCCACTTCCGCATGTCCTGCATGGCGGTGGGAGTCTGAACGCGAACGCTGCCATCGGCCTGGCAGGTCACTGCGGTGTTGCTGTGACGGAAATCGACGTACCCGTACGTGGTCGGGGTCAAGCGCGGGTTGAAGACGGGAGGGGCATTGACGGTCCACCCGGCACGCAACGTGTAGGCCTCGCCACGCTGGCGTCCACCACGACCGTACGGGTGGTTACCCGGCGGCCGGATGATGTAGTAGCCCGGACGAACGATTCCGGTGTTCGCATCGGCTTCGCCCCAAGACCAAAAACCGCCCTCGCGGACATCGCCGCCGCGCGCGGAACCGAACACGATCAACTGGTCCGGGTTGCGGACGTCGGCGATCTGCTGGACGTAGAACTGCCCACCAGACGTGCGGGGATTGCCCCTCGGCGCCGGCTCGCCCCAACCACCCGGGCCGGGCGGCTGCGGGTTGTTGCCGCGGAAAGCACCCATGGTGTACGCGCCGCCAACGTAGGTTCCGTTGTAGCCAAGCGTTGGGTGGAACCCGAGCGCAGCGGCGTAAGAAGCGGAACCGTAGTCGACGAAGCCACCACCTCGCGGCGTAGCGGGCTGATCGCGGCGAGCGAAGAACTCCGCGTAGGTAGCCTTATCAATCTGAAGCGCCTCGTGGGGGAAGTAGTTGTTGCCCATGAGCAACCAAGGCCAGGTCTTGGTGATCGAACCCTCCATGCGGAACTCACGATTGAAGGGGTCGGCGGGGTAGAGTCCCCACGCAACTGCCGGCGCGTGATTCCACGCCCAGTGCGGCGCCGCGGGCAGAATCTTGTCGCGGGAATCGACCGCGTACGCGGTCCACGCGATCACCTGGTTGTGGCCGGTCGCCTGCTCCTGCAGGGACTTGCCGGCCCGACGAGCCTTGCCCATTGCCGGGAGGAGGATGCCGATGAGCAGCGCGATGATCGCGATGACGACCAGCAGCTCAATCAGCGTAAACGCACGACGACCAACACTTCTCAATCGCGGCATATGGAGCTTCTCCAGAACTTACCCTCGCCCGTCACGAAGAACTCGTGCAGGGCATCACTCAACGAATGCATCCGTCCACCTTGGCGAATCCTCTCGCCGCGGGCGCCCCACGGATTCATCTAATCCAGACTGTACCCTATCGGAGTCGGCGCTGCAACTGCAAAAAAGACGACGAAAGAGGTTATCCACACCGCCTTGTTCGGCGGAATGGGCGGCCTCTTTCGCGTCGAGGAGAGGGTCGAATCAGGTGCGGGGGGTAAGGCCCCAGTCGGGGTTGGTGGCCTGGTCGGCCCAGCGACGCATGTCGGAGACTTCGGGCCAACCGAGCATGGTGGCGTGGCCGTCGAGGTGGACGCCGACGGCCTTGCCGCCGTGGCGGAGGGAAACGAAGCCGCTGTTGGCGTTCGGGTCGGTCGTTCGGATTTCGTACCCTGTGGTATTGCCACCCCAGCGGCGGCCCTGGGCGGCGGTGAAGATCGGGGGCTCGACGCGGAAGAAGCCCTCGGGCTGGCCGACGATCGGCACGGCGGGCTGGGGCTCGGCGCGGGCCGAGACGAAGGCGAGAACCTCGGAGGGGCGGATCGACTGCTCGAACTTGGTGAGGTAGACCCGGCCGAAGACCCGCTGGAAGAGGGGGTCAAACATGCCGTTGCGGTCGTTGCCGCCGATGAAGTTCACGTTCATCGAGAGTGAGGGGAAGAGGGAGATCACGTAGTCGTAGTTCACGCCGTAGCCCGAGTACTCGGCTTCGCGTTCCTTGAGGTCGGCGAGGACGCGGACGTCGTCGTACAGGCCCCGGAAGTCCTGACCGAGGTAGGGGGCGAGTCGCCAGGGGAAGCGTTGCGCGGCTTCGTTGGTGAGGCGTTCCCCGGCGTGATTGACGACGTTCATGGGGCCATTGACCCATTGCTGCCGGGCGTACCCGGGCAAGATTTCGCCCTTGGCGTCGTTGGCGTACATCATGGTCGCCGTGATCATCTGGCGCGAGGTGTTGAGCTCGCGGGTTTTCTTAGCGGCGGCGCGGCAACGGGAGAGTGCGGGGAGGAGCATGGAGATCAGGACCGCGACGATGGCGATCACGATCAGGAGCTCTATGAGGGTGAATGCCTTGGACTGGGTTCGTGTGCTTTTCATCGCTCACCTCGTGCATTGAAACCGATTGATCGATATTCGGACACGAAACTCATGATTTATACCCTGAAGGTCTGGACTTTTCCAGCATTTGCGGGTGAAATAGTCGAGACTGGCGGAGCGGAGGGGTACATTTGGGGAAGAAAGGGCCTGTCATGCTGATTCGTCAAACTCTTGCGGTTACGGGACTTATCGCGGCAACCACGGGGACCTGCCTGGCACAGAACATTTCCCTGACGTACTCGAACCCGACACTGGATCGGTGGATGTATCCGTTCAACTTTTCGAACGGAACCGAGGCAAACGCCACTGTTTTCGCCGCACTCGGCCAAGTGGGATTCGACGATCGCGATGCGCAGTTCTTGCTGGGCTGGACTACTTCGGGGGACATTACTCCTGGAAGACCTGCACGCGGGTACCGCGTTCGCTCGGCGGTGGTGAAGGTTTACGTGAGCACTGGGGATCGGTGGAGGTACGACAACACGTACGACTCCGTTCGCTCGTCGTATGCGACGACTGATCCAGAATATGTGCCCGACAGCGACATTGGCTCGCCGGTTGAGATTTGGCCGGTGGGGTATCGCGGCGGGTTTTCCGTGATGAGTTTCAACGAGGGGACGCAGTTTGCGAACGTGGCGCCGTTCCCGCCGCAGGAGGGCGTGCGGAACGCGTATGCCGCGACGGTGGATGTGACGGGGGCGACGACGGATGTTTCGCGGCAGGTGGAGTTCCGGTTTGATGCGACGCCGATGGCGGTGGGTCAGGTACCGAGCGTGACGTTGGGGGCGTTGGTACCGGCGGGCGCGGAGATGGTGTTCACGATCGACGTGAGCGGGATTGCGACGCAGGCGTACTTTGGACGGTCGTTCAGCGCGGGGCGGTTGCAGTTGATGGTGTCGTCGCTGTCGCCGGCGGCGGGCGGGCCGGGTGGCGGCACGGGGGACGCGACGTATCCGGGGTTCTTCACGAAGGAGAACGCGCTGTCGCCAACGCTGGATGCGGAGCCGCGGCTGGAGCTGGTGGTGGACCTCGTGGATCCGGGGGATTACAACGCGGATGGCGGCGTGGACGGGGATGACATCATCTCGTTCTTCGCGGACTGGGATGCGTCGAACGCGAACGCGGACTTCAACCTGGACGGCGGCGTTGACGGGGACGACGTGATCGAGTTCTTCACGGAGTGGGACAACGGGTGAGTTGGGGGTTGAACCGGGGGGGTGGAACCCGCGGACAAGGTACGTGTGACGCTCGGTGCCGGGCACCCTGCCCTTTTCGTCGCGCATCGCCTCTCCCGGGCGTGGTGTGCATCGGCTAGCCGAGCGTGCGGCAGAGAAGGATCGCGATAGTACGATGACGGGTTGGCGGGGGTGGGGTTTGCCGGTGGCTTTGGGTACTACTGCCCGATACGCACGATGCCGCTGCCTGGCTGGGCCTCGAGGCGCAGCGGCCGGTTCAGAATTCCGAGCGTTCGGTCGGCGTCGTAGGTGCCGCCGAAGAAGATGATGCGGCCGCCGGCATCGCTGGCCCAGACGCCTTCACGAAACGTGTTGTAGGGGGCGGTGACGGAACCGGTCTCGGCACCGACGAAGGAGTCGTCGACAAAGGTGACGGAGGGGTTGGTGCCGAGGCAGCCGCGGGAGTTACGGTGGTCGACGATCTGGTCGATGGACGGCTGGCCGAACTCCAGGAGGTTGCCGGCGCAGGTACCGACGCACGGGCACATGATCCCGCAGGTCGGCGCGGAAGAAGTCGGGCACTGGTCGTTGACGATCTCGGCGCAGTGCTGCGCGTCCCAGTTGTGCCCGATTTCGTGCGCGGTAAGGCTGACGCGTCGCATGGTGTTGGCGCTGAATCGGGACTGAGAGAATCCGTAGCCGCCGTCATTGATGATGCCGTCGCGGTTGCAGATCTCGCCGATGAACGCGCGGCCGATGACGTTGCTGTTGATGTCTTTGCCGGTCATCAGGTGGGCCACGTCGCGCTCGCCGGGCTGGCTGTTCTCCCAGTGCGAGCGGAACTGATCCAGCAGTGTGTTGGAGTCCGTGCTGGAGTAGGGGTCGGGTTCGGCGGAACGGACGAGGATGCGATTGACGATGTAGCTGATGCCGGTTTGGGAGCGGTAGATCTCATCGACGTCGACCATGATGCGTTCGATGTCGTCGACGGTGTCCGCGATGGAGGAGTTGTTGAGCTGGAAGAACTCGAAGTCCGCGTCGAAGGCGATCTCGCAGACGTTGCCGACGCCGAGCGGCATCGGATCACTCGGCGCTGGTGTGGGACTCCAGTCGGGCGGGGGCGTCGGTCCCGGGGTTGATGGGCCGCCCGGTGCCGGGTGCTCATCGTGAGGCGCGGGCTGCCGATCGGCGATTGGCCTTGCGTGGTGCGGAGCGTCGGGGACGCCGCACATGTGGCCGGTGGAGAGCACGTCCGCGGCGGAGTAACAGACGTGAGCACCGGCGGGCGCGCCGGGCGTGACCGTCGACAGCGGCTGGATGGCCCAGGTGCCGAAGTTGGCGGTCTTGATGCGGCCGGAGAACTGACCGTTGTTGAGCGAGCCGACGACGACGGTGGAGTCCCAACCGATCACGGTGCCGCGGACGGTGTGGGAGGGCGGGAGGACGGCGAGCTTCTGCATGGTGCCGTTGGGGTGGGTGGCCCAGACTTCGAAGTTCGCAGAGCGGAGGGAGTGGGGTTCGAGGTAGAGCGAGATGACCTGGCCGTTGATCTGGGTTTGCAGGATCGCGTAGCCGGGCGTGGCTTCGACCACCGTTACGCCGACGAGTTGGCTGGCGCGAACGTCGAGGGACTGGTTGCGCTGGGCTTCGGCGGACGGGGACTCGGGAGGCGCGGCGTGTGTGGTGCCGGCGCACCAGAGGAGAGAGAGCAGGAGAGCAAGTTTCATTGGTGTTCCTTTGATGTTCACGAGGGAGGATGCCGCTTCACTGACCGATGCGTGCGGTCTGGCCGCGGGGCGTGCGAAGGGTTACGTGGCGGTTGATGGTGATGCGCTCGGGGTAGGCGGCGCCGTTGATCAGGACGATGTCGCCCGGGTGTGCGGCGCCGACTCCTTCGGCGACGAGCCCGTACGGATTGAAGCTTCGACCATTGCGGCCGATGGTGGTGGCGCCCAACCGCACGAAGAGCACCCGACCGTCGCAGACCGATGCGCGGTTGGTGCTGGCGATGTCGCACCAGACATCGAGTTGTCCCTCGGAGAGGAACGTCTGGCTTGAGTTCGTGCCGCGTCTGCAGTTCGCGCCGTCTTCGCCGCCGTTGAACCCCATGATGTTGCTCATGGCCTCGCTCACGGCCCTTGACTGTGCGGGCGTCCAGTCGCTCGTTGGGAGGCCGAAGTTGTACGATCCGATGTCCGCACGACTCCAGCAGGCAGAGTCCGTGAGCGTGTCGCTGATACCGTCGTTGCCGGGCGCGTTGGATGGGCACGGCCCGGGGTTGACGCAGCACTCGCACCCGCATCCCTGGGTGTTGCAGAGCCCGAAGAAGTGCCCGATGTCGTGAAGGAGGATGCCCGAATCATGCGCCACCGCATCGCCGAGCACGATCACGCTGTTGGGCGGATCGCAGAGCATTCTGTTGCTCACGTCGTTGATGTAGATGTTGATGGCCGAGGGGTTCCACGCGTACAGCGCGGGGTTGGCGATTGCGTCGGCGTGGAGGTCGGCTCGTGTGATGTCGCTGGTCACGAGCCCTTGATTCGAGTAGAAGCTGGGGCTGGGCCGCGCGAACTGGCCCGCCCCCCCCACCCTCACGATCGGGTCCACCACGACGAACTCGTACCCTCTGCCGAACGGCTCCATCAGCGTGTTCATCCCCTCGACCGTTGCGACGAGATCTACCCCCGCGAGCCCCGCCGGATCTGCTCCCGTGTCGGGATTGGTGATGACCTTGATGGACAGGCGGATCTGGATGACATGATCAGCGGTGGAGAGCGCCGCACAGAATCCAAGAACCAGCATCGCGAGCAGTGAGCGTTTCATTTCGTTGCTTCCGGGGTTCGCGAGTGCGAATCGCTTCGAGCGCGGGGTTGGCGGGCGCGAGGGGTGGGCCCCGGGCCGCTGGGAGAATCTCGGGCGCTACTGCCCGATGCGTGCGGTCTGGCCGCGGGGCACCCGAAGGGTGACAGGGTTGCGGATGGTGAGACGCTCGGGGTAGGTTCCCGCGCGGATCATGATGATGTCGCCGCCGCTGTTGGCCGCGGTGACGCCCTCGATGACCCGATCAAACGGAACCCCGCTGCGACCGGTCTGTATGCCACCAGCTCCGGCCTGCACGAAGAACGTCCGGCCGTCGCACGCGCCTACGCGGCTCGTGCTTGCCACGTCGGCCCACCGGTCGAGCTGTCCTTCGGTGAGATAGATACCGGCGGGGCCTTCGCCGCACTGGATGGGATTCGCGCCTCGAAAGCTCATGACGTTGCGGATGGCCTTATCAACACGGTCTCGCTGCTCGGCCGTCAAGTTGTTGTACGTGGTGCCGAAGTTGAACTCTGCGAGCGTGTCCTCTCGCCAGCACGGGAGGTCGGGGAGCGTGTCCGCGATGCCGTCGCTCCCTGGGCTCGTGCACTCGCGCACGCCGTCGTCGGTGCCGCAACAACTGCAGTTGCACCCTTGGGAGTTGCAAAGTCCGAAGAAATGGCCGATCTGGTGTTCCACCATGCTGGACCTGATCACGTCCCTGGAGCCGATGATGACGAGGTCGCTCTCGGGGTACGTGCACTCCAAGCCCTGTGTCGGCCCGTGGAGGTAGATGTTCAGGGCAGTGAAGTTCCAGGCCCAGAGTGCGGGATTTGCCTCGGCGTCGGCTTCCATGTTCGGACGCTCGCCGGGATTCGAAACGATGTTGTCGAAGGCGTAGTGGGATGGACTGGGGCGGGCGGTGTCGAAGTCGCCGCCGACGCTGATGATCGGATCGACGAGCACCAGGCGGTACCCGCGGCCGTTCTGATCGAGACGGTCATTGATGATGTCGAGTGACTGGGCGATGTCGCCCGAGCCCTGCGGGGAGCCGCCCCCGCGCAGTTCGATGATCTTGGCCGACACACGGATCTCGATGATGTGGTCGGCGAGCGAGAGTGACGGCAGGAGTGCGACGCAGGGCAGCAACCACGACAGTTCGCGTTTCATGGCGGTTCCTCCTCTCCGATCTCTCACTGCAGGTTGACGAGCACGAGGATGAGGCCGCGCTCGCCGGCTTCAAGGCGCCCCATGGCTTTGCCGATGACCGCGCCGTGGGACTTGTCGCCGTCGGTCGCCTTCATCGCGTGGCCGGGGGTGTCGGAGGTGGTGAGCATGTCGCCAGGCTCGATCGCGCCGGCGGACGCGTCGCACTTCACGTACACGCGGCCGGAGAGCGCGATCGCGGGGGCGTCCTCATGACCGGGGAGGTTGCCGAGCACCGCGCCTACGGAGAAGTTGTTCGCGCCGCTGACGACGCCCGCGACACAGCGGTTGTACGAGCCGCGGGACATACAGAGCTTGCCAGCGTTGTCGCGGTCGATGGCGACGACGGTGCCGGGTTCGAGCAGTTCGCTCGCGGGGAACTTCTCAGCGAGGTCGGCACCGGTGATTTCGAGGACGGGCACCTTAACGGCGCGGCCAGCGGCGGGCGTGATGAAGATGTCGCCGCCGGCGCGGGCGTTGATCATGGTCATGTGCGGGCTGCCCGGGGTGCCGTAGCCCATCCAGCCGGTCTCGGTGCCGCTGCCGTTGCGGAAGCTGACGTAGCCGGATTGTGTGCTGTTGGCACCTGTGTCCTGGAGGGTGAGCGCCGGACCGCCAGCGGGGATGCCTCCGAACTTTGCGACGTGCAGGGTCGAAACTGGGGACGCGGTGCCGATGCCGAAGAACCCGCCGTCGACTTGGAAGTACGAACTCCCGCCGCCCACGCCGATCTGAGCGGATGTCGCGGCGCTGTTGTTGCCGCTGTGGAACAGCACACGTCGAATGCCCGTGGTGTTGGTCTCGCGGAAGAATCGAACCGCGATGTCGCTGGTCCCATTGGCGATCTGGGGGTTGATGTCGATCAGGGAGATGGTGGCGGTGGAGACCTTGTTGATGCGCATCTGTCCGGCGCTCGGGTCGTCGATCTGCGTGAAACTGCCGGAAAGGTCGTCGTCCTGGAGACGCAGTTCCGGGCGGTTGCCGAAGGCGTGCAAGAGGCTGCCCGGCACGGTCGTCCCGATGCCGACGTTGCCCGCGTTGTCGACGAAGACCGCGTTCGCCGGCGAACCGTCCGCCGCGTTCAACGAGAACGCCGACTTGGCGTGGTTCGCGAGGGGGGTGGCGGTCAGCGGCTGGCGCGGACCGAGCAAGGAATAGCCCGTCGTGTTCGTGCAGGCAAGGCCGGTGTCGCGCCGAACTTCGATCGCCAGGAAGCGAGCGCCGGGGGTGGCGAACTGCTGGCCGAAGTCGATGGTGGCAGTGAACACGCCGTCGGTCACGGAGACGTTGTTCAGGCACTGGGTGGTACCCATCTGCGTGCCGCCCGTCGCGGCATCGAAGAGGCTGAAACGGATGTCGTGCAGGCCCGAGGCGACGACGGCGCCGTCCTTAATCTGGCCTTGGTATGTAAAGGCGGTGGACTGGGCGTGGGCGAGGGTTGCGAGTGCGAGTGTGCCGACGACGATGGTGAACTTCAGCATCAGTGAACCTCTCAGTAATGAGTCTCAGAACAACAAGCGGGGAGGAGCGCCGATAAGCGCCGGGAATCTCGCGGAGAATGTCGGGATGACTCGCGGCGTCCGGTCGCCTTCTCCCGCGCGAGAAATGGGGTGTCTCCGACGCGGCTCGGCGTGCGATGATGTATGACCCGCCTCCACACGCGAGAACCGCCGCGCGGAGCGCCAGGAATCTCAGCGAACCCGCCCCACTACCGGGGCGAGGGAGATACGTCACTCGGCGAGACCGCCTTGAGTGTCGATTCGAGCCGCTCGCGCCATTGGCGGGCGAGTTCGTCCCTGCCTGTGTTGGGCGCGTTCGCATCCCACGCTTCATAGAGCGTGACGATCGCCCGCCCCGCGAGTTCGACCCACCTCCCGCGGTGCGGCGGGTCCAGCTGCTTGATGCCGGCGACGAGCGATTCGAAGTTTGGAACGAGGAGCGATTCCGCTTCCGCGAACGAGGCGAGAAGTGCCTCTCTCGTCGGTTCCGGATCACCAGGGGGCCTTCGCACCGCCTGCATGACGATCGCCCTTCCCAGTTGCAACCGAGCTCGCGTCACGCGGAAATCACGATCCGAGAACTTCGCGGTACGCACCTCCACGCACGTCCGCAGGAGACGGACGCTCTCGTCGGCCTCGGCAGGATCTCCGGCATTCACCAGGGATTCGCCGGTCACGGCGTAGGTCAGGTGGAGCCAGGCCGGGAGGTCGCTGGGACGCCACGCGGCACAGTCCGCGAGTAACCGCCGTCCCTCGTCCGCGGCCTCTCGGTCTTCGCGTGCGAAGTACAGGCTGAGCAGCAGCGTGTTGCGTGCCAACAGGGCTACATCGCTGGATGGTTCGGCTGATTTGAGGCACAGCGCGCACGATCGTCTCGCGAGTTCGAGAGCTTCGGTGATTCGGCCGAGGCTGTCGAGACAGTCCACCATCATGGTCCACTCGCTGAACGCGGCGGCATCCTCGGCCGACATGTGCTTCTCGCGGATGCGTTGGATCGCCTCGAGCGCATCGAGAGCCTGCTGCCAGCGTCGGGAGGAATAGTGAACGAACGCCACTACCGCGAGAGAATCCGCGATCTGGATGCTGTCGGCTCCGTAGACCCTGCGCTGGCCGTCGATCACGGCCTGCATCTCCGCAAGCCCTTGCTCGTACCGTCCCATGTGGAGAGATGTGTTGGCGCGGGCGAACTGAATCTCGAGAAGGGCCGGGTGGTCGGCCGGGAAGATGCGTTCGGCGTGAAGGAGTGCCTCCTTCAGGTCTCGCTCGGCGAGGTCGAACGTGTACTGCTGCCCGTAGATGGCCGCTCTCGCGAGCAGAACCTGCACGCGGACCGGCGACTCTCCTGTCACACTCCCCAGCCTCGGGTCTTCGTCAAGCGTGAGCAGAGCGCGGCCCAGTACTCGCACGGCCTCCTCTTCGCGGCCCTGCGCTCGAATCGCCCTGCCGAGCGAGAGCAGTCGCGCGGCGAGCGTCTCGGGATCCCGCGGCGTGGTCGCCTCGGCCGCTCGAACTGCCTGGGCGGCCAATTCCTCCTGACGTGCGGTGAGGTTCCGTGCCGCGGCCGCTTCTGCGAGACCCGCGAGGACTCTGCCTCGCAGCGCCGGTTCGTCTTCCGACTGAGACTCAAGGACCCGCTGAGACTCGCTTAGGAACTGCTCCGTCTCTTCGATGTTGCTGGCGGCGAGCGCGAGATTCGCACGGAGCAGCAGCAGTCGCACGCGGGTCATCCCCGGTAACTGCGTACCGTCTCCCAGCGGAGCGATCACGAGGCGAGCCTGCTCGTACCGGGCGATCTCCGCGTTGACTTCGCCGATCACAACCCGCAAGTCCGCTTCGGCCCGCGGATTTCCCGCGAGTTCGCCCGATTCCAGCCGTGCCGCGGCGTTCTCCATCAGCGATGCGAGCAGTACGGTGTCCCTGCCGCGGGAGACCTGCGGCGCAACCCCCTGGAACGTCTGAGCCAGGAAGTCCCGCACGACGGTCGCGCTGTCGCGTTCTTGATGAGCCACGCGCTCGGCTCTCATCGCGGTGAACATTCCCCACGTGGTGCCGAACACGCCGAGGACGATGACACTCAAGACTGCGCCCGACGCCATCAGCAGGCCGCGATTTCTCCTGGCGAACTTACGGAAGCGGTACGCCGCGCTGGGCGGCACGGCGGTCACGGGGTCGCCCCTTAGGAACGCTTCGACCTCTGCAGCCAGCGCGTCTGAAGTGGCGTACCGGCGGGCGCGGTCCTTCTCGAGGCAACGCATGACGATCCAATCCAGATCCCCGCGGAGCAGCGGCGAGAGTCTGGCCGCTTCGGTCCGGCGCTGGGATGCGACTTCCGCAAGCCCTTCGCCAAGGGTGCTCACGCGGGTGCTCGGCTTGGGCGGGTCAACCTCGCGGATGATGCGTTGAATCTCCGCGTACGCCTCGGATCGGAGTGACCTCGCGTCGAGTGGCGTTGCGCCCGTGAGGAGCTCGTAGAGCAGAACACCGAGGCTGTACACGTCGGTTCGCGTGTCAACACCGAGCGAACCCTCGGCCTGTTCGGGGGACATGTACTCCGGCGTGCCGATGAACTGGCGGAGATCTGTGAAGATGGTCTTGTCGGTGAGGTGCTGCTGCGTGGCCTTCGCGATGCCGAAGTCAATCACCTTCACGTGCGGACGTCCGTCCTCGGTTGACACGAGGACGTTGCCCGGCTTGATGTCGCGGTGTATCACTCCCTTTGAGTGCGCGTGCTGCACGGCGTGGCACACCTGCACGAAGACGCCCAGCCGCTCGCGGATACTCAGGTTGTGTCGATCGCAGTAGGCGGTGACCGGCTCGCCCTTCACCAGTTCCATCACGAAGTACGGGCGCCCGGTCTCTGTGGCTCCCGCATCGAAGACCTTTGCGATGTTCGCGTGGTCCATCAGCGCCAGCGCCTGCCGCTCGGCCTCGAACCTCGCGATCACGCCGCGGGTATCCATCCCGAGCTTGATGACTTTGAGCGCCACACGACGCCGAACCGGCTCGCTCTGCTCCGCGGCGTACACGGTACCGAATCCGCCCCGTCCGATCTCCTGGAGCAACCGGTACCGCCCGATCGTGCTCCCCTCGATCTCTCCGCCCGCGTCGCCGACCCCGGGGGATGGCGAAGTAGGAGACCCGAGGAACCGCGGCCTTGCCGCGGCGGCGGAGAGTAGCGACTCCACTTCGCGGCGAAGATCGGCGTCGGAGCCGCACGCGCGGTCCAAGTACCCGGCCACGTCCTCGGGTGACAGCGCCGCGGCTTCGACGTACAACTCGCGGACTCTCTCGCGATCGACCATAGTTCAGTCCGCCGGTACTTCCCGCGCCAGCCACGCGCGGGCATATGCCCACAGCCGATCGACCTGCCGAGGTGAGATCGCGAGGGCTTCGGCGGTCTCATCTCCGCTGAGGCCCGCGTAGAAGCGAAGTCGGACCACCGCCGCGACCTCGGCCTCGGTCGACTCCAAGCGTTGAAGCGCGGCATCGAGCGCCAGGATCTGGTCGGAATCCTGCTGCTCGGCGAGATTGACAACGGAGAGCAGTTCGCGAGCCGGCGGGCGCCGCTTGGCAGCACCCTTGGCCCGGGCGTGGTCGATCAGAATGCGCCGCATGGCTTCGGCGGCGGCGGCGAAGAAGTGAGCCCGGTTCTTGAACTCGACCCGCCGATCCTGGCCTATCCGCAGATAAGCCTCGTGCACAAGAGCGGTCGCCTGGAGGGTGTGCCCGGCATTCTCGGCACTCAGCCGCTGCTGGGCGATGGCTCGCAGGTGGTCGTAGAGGACTTCGAGCAGCGGATCGGCCCCACCGGCGTCGGGGCGTGGGGGGATAGCGCCCGAAGACTGCGGCCCATGATCGGGGTTTGCGGGGGATCCGGGCATGCCAAACTTTAGCCCGGGTTAGACAGGGGCCTGTCAGCGGGTTGGCCGGAGCTCCGGGGGCGTGAGGTACGGCACGGTTCCTGCGATAGTCCGGCCGTGAAGGCGGAGGCGGAATCGTGCGAATGGGCGCAACAGGGCTCGAACCGGTGACCTCGGCTATGTGACGGCTGTCACCCGTGAACTCGAAATGGCCCAGAAACCGCTGGTTTTTGAGCACTTCCTGCACAATAGTAGCCCGATTTCCTACCCTTTGCAAGTTGTGCAAATACAGGCAGGTTTTGCAAGTTGTGCCGGTATCTACCACTTTGAAACGGGTAGGTACCCCTTCCCGTGCCAGAGCCGCCAGAATGCCTCCCGCCGCGTGGCGATGTGGCGGGGGCCGCGCGAGTGGCTCGGGACACGACCTTCGCGTCAGGCAGGCTCTAATCGCCACCGTTGGCCATCGCACTGCGGGCTGCTGGCAATCGCCCTCCGATTCATGCGCTTATTGGACGTAGTTCTCAGACGTTGACAAGTTTGCACAGATTGCGATACTTCTGGGGTCAGTCATGTTGGCTGACTTTCCGCCCGTGATCGCGGGCGTTCACATCCGGCTTGCGACGGTCAACCTCCGGCACCATCGGTGTCGCAGACCCGAGCACCACACCACGCTCTTCAAGCGTCTGTGGCTGCACATGGGTTTGCCACGATGGCTATCAGCCAAACTCCCGACCGCTGCCTTCCCGACGACGCCGTTCCCCTCAGCCAAGCCGCCCGTTCGATCGGCGGCGGCATTCACGTCAGCACGTTGCATCGCTGGGCGCGGAAGCCACTGCGCCGGTGCCCCGGCACGACACTGCCTATCTACCCGGTCGGCGGACGTGATTTTGTGTCGCTCCGCGAACTCCGCGCGTTCCTTGCGGCAATCGACCCGCGTCGCAGTGCTCAGGAACAGCGGACCCCGACGCCGCGACAACTCGCGCGTCGTGGCGATGATCGCCGCAGCCACGCGGACGATGTACTGGATCAAGAGGGCATCTAGTGCCCTCCACGGGCACAACTCGCACCAAACCCAAGTCGCGATCTTGTCGCCGCAAACGTGACGAGCGCGCGGGTCGTCCATTGTCTCGCTGTGAGTATCAGCCCCGCGAGCGAGATTCGTGGCACGTACCCCCCGACCAGACTTGGATGCTGGGGCTGGGCGATGACGACAATGAGGACGACCACAACTCACCGCCGGAAACGCCGACAGTCACCTACTCAGACGACCGGCGAACAGTGCCGCTACGGCTGGTTGGTTCGGCAGACAATCCGCTGACAGGTGCCACTCGACGCGAGTTCCGTGCCGGATGCCGTTCGTTACGAGCAGTTCTTCTCGGCCTTCGCGATGACTTTCCGCATGATCCCGAGTGCGGGAAAAGAAAGCCGCGAAGCGCAGCGGCAAAGCGCGCGGAGCACATCAACAGTCGGTTGGCTCGAAAGGTCTACAACATCACGTGCATGTCGCTGCATGAGCGTCAGACCTTCTGCGATGCGGTGGTGCGTCCCGCTCGTCGTGGACGCAGCGAAACAGCCGATAACTCACGGGAAAGGCGATCGGGCTCGATTGAAGGCACGTTCTCGGAATTGCCCAGATCGCCCTCGCCGTGCGATCGGCACGAATCGGCATCGTGGCGTTGAAAAACATCATGCGAACATGTTCAATGCCCCGGACATTCGATAGATTTAATCTATCGCATTCGCAGTTCCGGGGGCTGAAAGGCCCCCAGTGAGAGAGGGAGAGAGAACATGAATCGTGCGTTCGTTTGTGTGGGTGTCGCCGCGCTTGTGGCTGGCGCTGGTTCGGCAATGGCTGGCCCGGTGATCGATGGCGGCTTCGAAAATCAGGCAGTGCTTCAGGGCAACCAGTACTGGCTGCAGCCTAACGGCCAGAAGTGGGGCGCGGGCTGGAACAACTGGGGCTGGAGTTCGTGGCAGTACAACTTTTCGGGCGCATGGGTCGGTGGTGCGATCGCACGCACCGAGGAATTTGGCGCTGGCTGGAAGTGGGCCCGCACCGGTGATGTGTTTGGCATCATCAAGGATCGCCAGACCATGTCCCAGACGTTCACGGCGACCGAGAGCGGCATCGGCACGCTCTCCTGGTTCGACGCCAACCGCGCGGCGTGGCGCAATATCGACTGGTACGGCCGTCCGAACGACTACAGCGTCACCATCACCGATTCGCTGGGCAGCATGCAGCTGATCGGCAACTACTCGAGCGAGGTCGCGGGCGGCAACTCGTACTCGGGTTCCGGACCCGGCTGGTGGACGACCGAGGGCAAGAGCACGTGGTTCGCCAAGAGCGGCACGGGCTTCTCGCTTGTTGCCGGCATGTCGTACACGCTGAGCTTCAACAGCCTCAGCCCGTACAACTACGACGCGGGCGGCAACATCACCGGCGTCGATGACCGCTCCACGTTCCTCGACGACATCAGCCTGACGGTCGTTCCTGCCCCCGGCGCGGCAGCGCTCCTCGGCCTCGGCGGCCTGCTCGCTGCGCGTCGCCGCCGCTGAGTTTGCGTGACTCTGAGCTGACAACCTGAGTTCAATCCTCCACGGCCCGGGCACACGCTCGGGCCGTGGTCGTTCATTGAGCCTCACATCAGGGTCAACGCCGACCCCGCGCCGCCAACCGCCCAGCGGCAGATCAGGCAGGCTCGCCACCGCCCCGGCCCTCCGGCCGCGTCCAGCACATTCAGGTCGATGGCGACGTTGGCGCGCAGGCTCCTGTCGGTTTGCTGATGGGCGGCAACGCCAGGCACACCGCCCGCACCGTCCAGTGATTCCCCATCTTCACATTGCGCAATCTTTGTGCGGATCC
>JBIKMF010000323.1:0-4998 GCA_044359425.1 Phycisphaerales bacterium | reverse complement strand
GAACGCGTACACGCCCGCGGCATCCTCGCCGAGGTTCGCCTTAAGGAACTCAGCGACTCCCGGCCAATCCCCCGCGACAACCGTCAAGCGAAACGCCTCCGCCTGCTTCTGCTCCTCGGGCGTCGGTGGGCGCTGATTCGGGTCCTCGGCCTCGCCGTCCGTGGGCGCGGGTTGTTCGGCCGGCGCGTCTGCCGCGGGAATGGCGTCGGGCGCGTGCTCGGTCGCGGGTGGCTCGGGTTCCGCGGGCTTCTCCGGCGGCTTGAGTCGTGCCTCGCGCGCCTTGACCTGCAGCGCGGCGCGAGCGGCGAGCACGGTCTCGGGTACGCGCGTGTAGTCCTGCTGCATGAGCAGCATGCCCAGCGGCGTCTTCACCGGCGGCTGGTCTTCCCCCGAAGCGCGGGCGTATCCGCCGCTCTCGCCGTATCCAGCCATCGCGCGCATCGCGTTGCGGGGCGCGTACTGACGCTGCGCGAGGGTCTCGGCGCAGCCCGCGAATAGAACGAGAAGCGCGGCGGTGATGGAAGTGCGGTTCATCGCGAGTCCTTTGGCGTTCATCTGAGTCACGATCCCTTGCCCCAACCCAGCGCATCGGTCTGCGACTGCTGGTTGACCTGCTTGCGCGCGTCGTTAGGCTTCTTGGGGTTGCTCTTGGTCATCTTCTGGCTGCGCTTCTTCTGGCTGCAGTTCTTGCAGTTCTGGCACTGCTTGGGCGGCGGCTCGCCCTTGAGCTCATCGAGCGTCATGCGCTCAAGGCGAATGACCTGCTCGAGGTTGATGCGGTCCTGGATCGGATCGGCGAGCGTCTCCGCGAGGTGCCGGAACTCCTGGCGCGCAAGCTCCGTCTCGACCTTCCACTCCTCTTCCGCGGCGCCTTCGAGGCGCATCGCGTACGCGGTGTAGTACGACGCCTCGCCGAGCATCGAACGCACCAGCGTCTCGCCCTCGCCGGAACTCGTGGGCAGCATCGCGTTCAACTGCTCCTGCGCCTCCACCAGTTGCCCGCCGTTCAGCTTCGCGCGGGCCTCCAGAAGCTGCAGGCGAAACGCCTCGGCCTCGGATCCCGGCGGCAGCCCCGCGCGAGCCGCCGCGTAGTGCTCCGCCGCCGCCGCGTAATCCTCCGCCGAGTCTGCCCGCGTCGCGAGCGCGACAAGCTGCGCGGCGCGATCCTTCGCCATCCACTCGCGTCCGGGTCCCATGTGCAGCACCAGCGCGCCCACCGGCAGCACAGCCCACGCGGTCCACAGCAGTACCTTCTTCATACGGCGGCTCCTTCGGCAACGGTCGCGGCGCGAGGCCGGGTGGAAACAGTTGGTGCGTTGACGGTGGCAGTTCTGGCAACAACTACACGACGCGTGCCAGCGAACACCAGCAGCGGCGTGAGGCCCGCCAGCGCGACGGCGCTCAGCCCGGCGCACCAGAGTGCGATCGTCCGCAGCGGCGTCGGTCGCTCCTCGCGCAGTCCGAGCATCTTGAGCCCACGGAGCGTGCGCGTCGGCAGGTGGCTCGCGTTCGCGTCGTAGTAGTCGCCCCGCAGCCGCGCCGCCAGTCGTTTGAGCGACGCCGAGTCCTGGCGCGACACGCGATCAGCGATCGGTGATGCCCGAATCGGATCGCCGATCCCCACGACCAGCACATCGCTGAACGCCGGCGGCAACGCGACCGGCGCCTTCTCCGGGATCGTGTCCCCGTCGCTCACCACCAGCAGCGTGCTGCTCCGCGGCTTCCACGTCTTCCCGATCTCCCCGGCCGCGGCGATCCCCGAGTACATGTCCGTCTGCCCTGCCTTGAACGCGTGACCCAGCGGCAGTTCGCCCAGCACGTTCTGAACGATCGCGAGATCCAGCGTGTCGATGACGACCGGACGCGCCGCCGAATAGAACGCGACAATCGAAACCCGCGTCGACGCCATGTCCAGCCGGTCCAGCACGCTCATCACCACTTCCGCGGCACGATGCTGACGACTCTTCTTCCCGCCCGCGGCATCCTTGATGTACATGCTCGGCGACACATCCAGTGCGATCACCAGGTGGTGCGTCGGCGGCTTGGCCTTGTGTGAGTCCGCAGACGCCCCGTCGATCGACCACAGCACCAGCACCGACCACGCCAGCAGCGCAACCGACGCCGCGCGGATCGCCCCCACAAACCGCGTCCAGCGGCGCGGCCCCGCCGCGCCAAACGCCAATCGTTCAACCCGCGCACACCGCCGCGCGTGCAGCCATTCCGCCGCCGCCGCGAGAACCAGCACGCCGAGCGAGATGAGGAGGATGGCGTCGAGTGATTTCACCACGGCGTGTACCTCACGCCAAAGAGGGTGAGGAGCATCGTGCCCAGCGCACCAATCGCGACAACGACAGGACCACCAAACGCGTCCACCGACTCCGCCTGCGTCGGCTTCGTCTTGATCTTGTGCATCTCGTCGATGTGCGCGAACACCGATGCAAACGCCGCCTCGTTCGTCGCCTTGAACGCCCGCCCGCCGGTCGGGTTCGTAAGTTCGTGCAGCTCGCCAGGGATCTCGGAGTCGTCGAC
The DNA here is from genome assembly GCA_044359425.1 of Phycisphaerales bacterium. Taxonomy (GTDB): domain Bacteria; phylum Planctomycetota; class Phycisphaerae; order Phycisphaerales; family UBA1924; genus JBEIUO01. Next base: position 2,469 of record JBIKMF010000323.1, on the reverse strand, counting down.
GTGGATCGTGTACACCACCACGCCCTGCGCCGAGAGTTCCGCGCCCAGCTGCGCCGCCGCGCCGCCCGTCAGATCCGCGGACTGCCCGTCCGAGATCAGCACAATCAACCGATCACCCTCCGGCGCGAGCAGCAGCACGTCACGACAGTACCGAACCGCACGCGCTACAGCCGTTCCCCCCAGCACGCCCGGCAGCGTGTCAGGATCAATAAACGGCGCAGCCAGCCGAATCGCGGCCACGTCGCGCGTCAGCGGCACCCAGCGCACGGTGTCGAGCCCGAAGATCGTCAGCCCCATCGCGTCACCCTCGCGACGCTTGGTGAAGTACTCGATCGCCGCGATCGCCTCCTTAAACTTCGGTCTGCCACCCGCAATCGGAGACGACATGCTCCCCGAAACGTCCAGGCACAGCTCGATGTTCGTCAGCATCCGCGCCTGCCCCGGCGGCCCCATCCGTTTCGGACCCGCGAGGATCACAATGACGCACGCCAGAAGCACCGCCGGCAGCATCGCCGCCAGCTTCAGCGTCACGCCCATCACCGGCCGACGCCGAGACCGCGCCATATCAACCGGCACACGCACGCGATGCCCCGCGCGACGCCATTCCCACACCGCCAGCGCAACCGGCACCACCAGCAGCAGCAGGACAAACGGGCTGGAGAAACTCATCGCGAGTCCTCCCCTCGCGCCGCGTTCGCCTTCAATGGCTTGAACTCCACCTCCTGATTCGGAACCACCACCGCCGCCCCGCGATACGGCGCGAGCAGCGCGGCGATGTCCGGCGCACCATCCCCATCCCCCCGCGGCATGTGCAGCCACCGTTCAACCGCCCGCAGAATCACCCCCGCGTCCGCGTGCTCCTTCAGCTTCACGAGCGCCTCGTGCGGCGACAGCTCCGCGAGCGACAACCGCTCGCGCCAATGCGCCAACAGCAACCGCTCAAGCCGCGCACGCTCATCAACACTCGCCCGTCCCGCGATCGCAGCCTCAACCAGCGGTCGAAGCTGGTCCGCGAGTGTCGGCGGCGCAGCCAGGGCAACCGGTGCCGGTGCCTTGCGACGCCGCAGCAACGCTCGACCGCCGAACCACAGAACCGGCGCGATCCACAGGGCCCCCGCGCCGATCATCGCAAGCTGGTACCCACCCAGCCGCGGCGGCGCGGGATCCGGCCGCGGATCAATCCCTCGGTGCGTCTTGGGCACGATGCTCGCCGCTTCGAGAACCGCGGGCGGCAGCGCGTCCATCGGCCCACCGTCCACGCGCTCGAGCGCGGACCGCAGATCGTGCGAGCCCTTGACCATCGGCATCGCGCGCAGGTCGTACAGCGTCGCCGCGCCGTCTTGCTTCTGCTCCGCGATCCGCACCAGCACGTTCTGCCGGCTCACCACCGGCTTCGCCCGCAGCGCGTGCTCTGTCCTGTAGATGTACCGCGTCTCGATCCCGATCGGCACCGGCTCGTCCTGCCCCATCGCAGCCGATACCACCACGCACGTCACAGCCATCGGCAGAAGGTTCATCGCGCAAGCCTCCTTCCGCCCCGGCTGCTCAGCGCCCGCCGCAGCGGCGCCACCAGCGGCTGATCGGTCCTCAACTCAACATGGGCCACCGCGCACTCGGCCAGCCGCGTCTCCCGCCCCCGCGCTTCCTCGGTCAGCAGCGAAGCCCCGCCCGTCCCGAGGAAACTCGCGCCGCTCTCCGCCTCCGCAAGCCGCATGAAGCCCGCCCGCATCGGCCGCTGCTCCGCCGGATCGATCGGCCGGATCACCATGCAGTCGTGCCGCTGCGACGCGGAGATGATCTCCTCCGTCGCGCCCTCCTCGTGCAGATCGCTGATGACGATGATCAGGCTCGCCCGCTGCGCCGCACGCCGCACCCGCGACAGCGCGCCGACCACGCCCGTCCGCTCGTTCGCATCTTCGCGCCGCAACTCCTCGATCGAGCGATACAGCGCGCTGCTCAAGAGCGACGGCGCAGGAAAGTGCCCCCGCTCCCCGCCGCTGATCAGCGCAACCGGATTCCGCCGCCGATACGCCACCAGCCCCAGCGCACCCGCCGCCCACACCGCCGCGCCGTGCTTGCTCAGCGGCGCACTGCTCACGCTCATCGACGCCGACGTATCCACGATGATGAACACGCACGCCCGCTTGGGCGCCTCGTAGTCCTTCACGTGAACCCGCCGCGTCCGCGCTGTTACCTTCCAATCAATGCTCCGCACCGAGTCCCCCGGCGAGTACGGACGCGTCTGCGCAAAGTCGATCCCGCTCCCCACAAACCGCGAGCCCTCCATCCCGTACGTCAGATCATCCGCCAAACGGCGCAGCCCGAGCTCGAACTGCCTCGCGGCAAGCTCGAACGGCGGCGGCGTGTGGCCAGGATCCTCCGACACTCCCCACCCCCTCACGATGCCGACATCAACTCATCCAGGATCATCCGCGTCGTCCGCCCCCGCGCCTGCGCCTCGTACGTCGG
>JBIKMF010000322.1:0-5008 GCA_044359425.1 Phycisphaerales bacterium | reverse complement strand
TGCCCCGCTGGGGCAAAGCGGAGATTGGGCCTGGTTCGACGGGTTGCGCGATGCCCAGAGCGGCATCGCTTCACCCGCCGCTACATTCCGGCGCCCCGTTGGGGCGAAGAGGGGGTGGTGCGTCGTGATGTTGGGCGCGGCGTTGTGAGGGCGGGGGCGGTTTGGGGGGGTGGCCGGGGGGGTGGAGGGTGCCTAGTATCCCCTTCCCACCCGTTGGGGCGGTTGTTTGGCGAGTTGCCGATGCCGCTCCTAACTCTTTGGCCGTCCGTGGTTTATCCCGGGCCAGAAAGGACAGCGCCACCATGGCGAAGTCTGTCAAACTGCTTCTGATTGAGAACGTCGATTCCCTCGGCATCGTCGGCGACGTGGTGAACGTCCGCATCGGCTACGCCCGGAACTTCCTTCTCCCCCGCAACCTCGCCACCACCCCCAGCGCCGATCTGGTTGCATCGCTCGCCGCCAAGCGTGCTGATGCTCAGAAGCTCGTTGCCGCGCAGCGTAAGCAGCGTGAAGAGACCACCGGCAAGCTCAAGGGCGTCGAGATCACCCTCGTTCGTTCGTGCAACGACCAGGGCATCCTCTACGGTGCGATCACCCAGCAGGACATCGCGTCCTCCCTCGCCGAGCAGGGTTACATGGTGAAGGCCCGCGAGGTTCGCATTGCCCAGACGATCAAGCGCGTCGACTCGTTCGACGTTCACGTCAAGCTCGACTCCGACCTCGACGCCGTCGTCAAGGTTCACGTCAAGCCCGACCGTGAGCTCGACAACGCCAAGCGTGACGAGCCCGAGGCGGCTGATCGCGGCGGCGGCGACGATCGCAGCGATCCCCGTGACCGTATGGAAGACCGCCGCGCTGCTCGCCGCAACGCGCTCGACGAGGCCATCAACAAGGCCCTGAGCGACAAGCCCAAGGGCTTCGGCAGCGGCGACAAGGCCGCCGGCTCTGCCGAGGGCGAGAAGTCCGAGAAGGCTGAGAAGGCGGACAAGGGCGGCAAGGGCAAGAAGGCCGACGGCGACAAGAAGGGCGAGAAGAAGGGCAAGAAGAAGGGCGAGTAAGACCGCTCTTTGGTCATCCCAGGTAATCAAAGGAAGCCGCTCGAAAGAGCGGCTTCTTTCTTTGGTCCATGGCAAAAACAACACCGCCCGCGTGACGCGGGCGGTGGTTGCATTCGGTGGTGGGCTGCGTCGATCAGCGGTCGGCCTGGGCCTGATTCGCGGGCTCGGAGACGCGGGCCTTCATGAGGAGCAGGGCGCTTTCGAGCTGCAGGTCGAGGCCCTTGGTGATGAGGTCGTTGGGGTTGACGCGCTTGGCCAGATCGGCCTGGATGATCCCGTTCTCGTTGATCGGGATGACGTCGGCGTCGCGCCGGAGCAGGATGCCCTCGGTGGTCTGCTTGGGGAGCATCTCGACGGTGAGGTTTGGCTGCACGCCCCAGGTGGTCGCGCCGACGCGACGGTGGATGATGGACTTGTCGGGGAGCATGTAGTACTGCACGGTGAGCTTGAGGTGCGAGTTGGAGGTGAGCTGCCAGACGTTCTGGACGGAGCCCTTGCCGAAGGAGCGGGCTCCGACGAGGATCGCGTCGAGGTCACCGGACTTCGCGTAGCAGCTGATCGCGCCGGAGACGATTTCGCTCGCGGAGGCCGAGCCCTCGTTGATGAGGACGATGATGGGGGTCTTGGCGAGGGACGCCTGCGTGGGCCGCGTGTACTCGGAGTTTTCGATTGCGCCGGTGGCGCCACGGGCCTGAACGACGACGCCGCCTTCGACCTTGATGAACTTGCGGGAGACCTTGACGGCCTGATCGAGCAGACCGCCGGGGTTGAAGCGGAGGTCGAAGATGAGGCCCTTCATACCACGGGACTGGAGGCCGGCGACTGCCGCCGCGATCTCGTCGCCGGTGGTTTCGGTGAACTGGCCGAGGCGGATGTAGCCGATGCCGCTTTCGGCGTCGATCATGTAGTCCCAGGCGTCTTCGCGTTCGCCGGAGCGGATCCAGCCCTTGGCGGAGGGGACTTCGATGAAGCTGCGTTCGAGTTCGAAGTCGATCATCGTGCCGGGGGCGTCGGCCTTCTCGGGGTCGGGGCGTTCGATGGTGAGGGTGACGGGGGTACCGGCGGGGCCGGTGATGACGTCGACGACCTGGTCGAGGGTGAGGCCGAAGACGTTCTTGCCGTTGACGGCGGTGAGGAGGTCGTTGGAGTGGATGCCGGCGCGCTGTGCGGGGGTGCCTTCGAGCGGGGTGGCGATCTTGATGCGGGACTGGTCGTCGTACTCGATCTGGATGCCCACGCCGACGAAGCGACCCTGCGTGTTCTTCTGGAAGCGACGGACCTCGTCGGGCCAGATGATGACGGAGTATTCGTCGAGGGGCGACATCACGCCGTTGCCGAACTCGTGCAGGAGCGAGGTGGTGGGGAGTTCGAGGGTTTCGTTGTTGGCGCGGCGGAGGCGTTCGAGCAGCTGTTCGATCTGGACGAGGTCGTAGGCCTGGTCGGACGCGCGGATCTTGGCCTGTTCGCCGTCGAGGAAGGCGAGCATCCCCGAGCGGGCGGTGCGGTCGCCGATCTTGGGGAAGGTCTCTTCGAGGAGGTTGGTGGTGGCGAGGGTCTTGAGGTTCTCGAGGCCGCCGATGAGGAGGTCGTTCTGCTTGGGCTTCTCGACGTGCTTGACCGAGAACGCGATGGCGCGGATCAGCATGACCTGATCGATGCCGGCGAGCTTCTTGGTGAAGTCGTCGCCGAGCGAGTTGTACGGGGGCATCTTGGCTTCGTCGCCGAGCGTCTTGAGGCGTTCGAGGCGGAGGTCGTAGAGCTTCTTGGGGGCGTAGAGGCGGAGCATGGCGAGGCGCTGGCCGAGGCGCTCGACGTCGCCGTGGTAGGTGCCGGTTTCTTCGAAGAGGCCGTTGAGGAGGCCGAAGAGTTCGCTGGCGTTGAGGACGTCGCCGCGGGATTCGGAGTCTTTGGCGGAGGCGAGGGCCTGGGTGACGATGGTGGCGATCTGCGGTTCGGCGGCGACCTGGCCCTTCTTTGCCGCGAGCATTTCGAGTTCGATGGCGGAGCGGAGGCTCTTGGAGAGGCGGACGTAGACGTTGGTTTCGGCGAGGTTTTTGGCGAGTTCGTCGCGGAGTTCTTTTTCGCGGGCGGCGCGGTCGGCCTCGCGCTTGGCGAAGTTGGCCTTGAGGCCTGTGGCGGCGGCGGCGAGGTCGGCCTTGGGGCCCTTGGGGTCGAGTTCGGCCATGCGGGCGACGGCCTGTTCGAACTTGGCGTTGTCACCGGCTTTGGCGGCGAGCCAGAGCTGGCGGGCGAGGGCGTCGGTGCCGGCCTGTTCGGGGGCCGCGGCGACCTGGTTTTGCGCGAAGAGCTGGGTGGGGAAGGAGGTGAGGGTGAGCGCGGCGACAAGGACCGCAGCGTTGGTTACGCGCCGAAACAACTTCATGCACTGGCTCCTGTAGAACTGGAGATCACCGGCTCCTCAACCCGCGAACACACCGAGGGGACGGCACGGGGCCGCCCGATCGGAGGAGAGGGACACGGGTGGATCGACTCCACCGCGACCAGTGTTGATGCGCTGGTCTGCCTTCTCCGCCGCGGGCATGATATCGGCCCGGCCGGAACGCTACCGACGGTGTAGGTGTTGCGGGGGGTTTGTTAGGTGCTGGTGTGGTGGTGGACTTTTTTGAACACGATGCCGGCGGTTGCGAGGGCGACGGCGCCGACGATGCCGAGGAGGAGGGGCTCGATGGCGTTGGCGTCGGAGGTGGAGGCGGCGATGCCGGTGGCGAGGAGTCCGCAGAGGGGGCCGCCGGCGTAACCGACACCGATGAGGGCTTCGTGGGTTCCGCCGGCGTCGACTTCGGAGTGGCTGACTTCCATGGCGTAGTAGATGGCGCCGACGTAGAGGGAGGACATGCCGATGCCGAAGGCGACGAGGCCGCCGATGAGGACGGGGAGGCCGACGGATTGCGAGAACCAGCTGGAGGCGACGATGATGCCGAAGCTGCCGACGATGAGGGACGAGGCGGTGATGGCGAGGCTCCACTTGCCGTGCCAGCCGGTCCAGCGTTCGAGGAGGAGGAATGTGGCTGCGCGGCTGAAGAGGTAGATCGCGACGAGGGTGGTTTGCCAGCCGTCGACGACGCCGATGCGTCGCATTGCGCTGGGGAGGTAGGGCATGAGGGTGTTGACGACGAGGTAGGCGACGGGGAGCATGATCCGGAAGGCGGTGAGGAGGTCGCGGAAGACGGGGGGGTGCTCGCGAGGGGAGTCGGCGTGGTGGGCGCCGGGCATGGGGGTGAAGAAGGGGAGGAAGGCGAGCGAGGCGAGGTGGGCGACGCCGAAGAGGAGGATGGCGAGGAGGGCGTGGTCTTTGACGAGTGGGGAGACGAAGACGGCGCCGAATGCGCCGGCGAAGGACCAGCCGACGTTCCACTTGCCGAGGGCGGAGCGCAGGGCTTCACCTTCGCGGCCGCCGGAGAGGTAACTCTCGACGATGGGCCAGAGCATGCCGGAGAGCGGGCTGTACATGCAGACCTGGACCCAGATGGGCCAGGTGGAATCGCCTTGGAAGAGGTAGGGGATTGTGCACGAGATGGTCATCCCGCTGATGATGAGCCCGAGCACGGTGCGGTCGGGGATGGGGCGGGTGCGAGAGCGGGTGAAGCGGAGGAGTTTGCCGGCGCCGATGGAGCCAGCGATGTAGGTGACGCCCATGACGGCGCCGAGGATGTAGTTGAGGGTGCGGTCGAAGTGGTAGGCTTGTTCGGTGAGGAAGTAGATGGCGGTGGTGAGGATGGTGGTGGAGATGCTGTTGAGGATGGTGACGCCGAAGACGGGCACCAGAGGGGTGAGGCCGGAGGTTCGTGGGGTTGGGATGTGCATGGGTGTGGGGAGGGCGTCGGCCGGGAGTGGGCGGGGATGGTAGACCGTGGGAGTGGAGATGCCGTGACGGCGGAGGATTGGGGAGCTATCATGTGCCCTGCTGTGCTCGTAGCTCAACTGGATAG
>JBIKMF010000035.1:0-17604 GCA_044359425.1 Phycisphaerales bacterium | reverse complement strand
CGACAACGGTCGCGCCGAAGACGTCTGGTCCGTCCGCGATGGCGTGCTCATCTGCACCGGCAAGCCCGCGGGATACATCCGTACCCGCCCCGATTTCACAAACTACGTCCTCCGCGTGGTCTGGCGCTTCGACCCGGTCACCAAGGCCGCGGGGAACAGCGGCGTTCTGCTCCGCGTGATCGGCGAGGACAAGGTCTGGCCCCGGAGCGTCGAGGCCCAGCTCCAGAGCGGTGCCGCGGGCGATTTCTGGAACATCGGGGAGTTCCCGATGAAGACCGACGACGCCCGCCGCAACGGCCGCAACACCCGTCGAACCCACACCGCCGAGCGCGCCATCGGCGAGTGGAACGAGTACGAGATCCTCGTCGATCACGATCGCGTCACGCTCTTCGTGAACGGCGAGCAACTCAACGCCGCCACCGACGTTCTCGAAACCTCCGGCGCGATCGCGCTGCAGTCCGAAGGCGCCGAGATCCACTTCAAGACTGTTCGGCTCGCCCCCATCCCCTGACCCCGGAGACCGGCATGCGCACTCGCATCCTCCTGCTCCTCTCGTGCCTCTCGTCGCTCGTTGGCTGCGCCGCGAACTCCCCCCGCCCCGCGCCGCACGTCTGGACGGCCCCGATCACATCCCCGACGTTCACCATCACCGATACCCGCACCGGGAGCGAGATCACCCTCACCCAACTCGTCGATGCTGCCTCCTCCACCGATGCTTTCCTCATCGGCGAGTTGCACGGCCAACCCGATGGTCAGGCGTTCCAAGCCTCGTTCTTCCGCGCACTCCTCGAAAGAGCCCCGACCTCCCTCGCCGCCCTCGAGTTCTTCGAACGCGACGAACAAGTCCATCTCGACGACTTCGTCTCCGGGATCACCGATGAGCCCGCCTTCACCAAGGCGACCGGCCGCACCCCCGGCAACTACACGCCCGGCCACCGCGACATCATCCTCGCCAGCGCCGCCGCGAAGCGCCCCGTCATCGCCGCCAACGCCCCGCGCCGCTACGTCCGCGTCGCCCGTGCCGATGGCTACGACCGCCTCGCTGCGCTCTCCCCCGAACAGTCCAGGCAGTTCACGATCCCCGACCCCATGCCCGCCGGCGCTTATGAACAACGGTTCATCGACCTCATGGCCCCCGTCGACGAAAAGGGCGAACGCCCACGCGAAGAAGAGGCGAGAAAGATGTTCCGCTCACAAGCCATGTGGGACGCCACCATGGCCGACTCGGTCGCCCAGGCACTCGCCGCCCGCAAAGGCCGCCCCGTTGTTCTCGTGATCGGCGTCTTCCACGTCGCCCACAACGGCGGCACGCTGCAACTCCTCCGCGAACACGCACCCTCCGCCTCCGTGCTCACCATCGCCATGCAAGCCAAGGAAGGCCAGACCGAAATCTCCGGCGCCGACGGCCCCATCGCCGACTACGTCGTCACCATCCCCAACGAAGAGTCCCCCGACTTCACGGCTTCGCGCTGACCGTCAACGTCGCACCCGCCGCCGCGGACTTCTCCACGTGCAGCTTCCGCGTGCGGTGCGCCGACCAGTCCTTCACCCGCAGGTCCGGCGAATCGTCGCCTTCGTGCACCCGCAGCACGTCGTACGTGTTGTTCCGCTGCGCCGGCACAAAGCCCGCATCGCGGATCAACCTGCACAGCAACGCCTCATCCAGGCAGTACGTCGTCCCCGCGCTGCTCACGACGTTCTCTTCCATCATCACGCTGCCCATGTCGTTCGCGCCGAACAGCAGCCCCACCTGCCCGATGTGCGGCCCCATCGTCACCCACGACGCGCCGATCGAGTACACGTTGTCCAGGAACAAACGACTGATCGCCTGCGTCTTCAGATACTGCGTCGCGCCCGCCATCCGAACCCGCCGCCCAAACTCCGACGCCCCAGGCCCCAGCTTCCGGTAGTCCACCTCGCCCCCTCGCCCAAAGTCGTACGCCCGCGCCACCACGTCCCCCGGGAACTCCGCGCCCAGCTCCCCCGCCGTCGCGCCCCAGTCCTTCACACGCCCCAGCGGCGTGTTCTCCCGCTGAAACGGCCACGAAATGAACGCCTTGTAATGCCCCCACGCCTCCGCCCCCGCCCCCTCGTGCCGCAGCACCCGATCCTGCCACTCCCGCACCAGCTTCAAGTGATGCACCCGGTCCGCGTACCCCTCGATGTGCCCGAACATCATCGTCGCGCTCGTGAACATCCCAAGCGTGTGTGCCACATACATCACCGTCAGCCAACTCTCCGCATCACACTTCCCCAGCCCGATCTTCCGCCTCACCGGATCCGCAAAGATCTCCCCGCCTCCCCCCGGCAAACTGTCCAGCCCCGCCGCGCGAAGCTTCGTCAACACCCACCGCACCTTCGCCTCAAAGTCCTTCCCCGGCGGATCAAAGAAGTTCACAAACTCCACCATCTCCGGCGGACTAAACGCGTGCACGTGAATGTGCGGGAACCGCTCCTTGATCGACGCCAGCAGATTCAGGTAGTAATCCAGCGGCAGGTCCGGGTTCATACCCCCCTGCATCAAAATCTGCGTCCCCCCGATCGCCGACAGCTCCGCCACCTTCTCGTGGATCGCTTCCTTGCTCAGCGTGTACGCGTCATGATCATCCGCGTCCCGCCTGAACGCACAAAACGTGCACTTCGCCGTGCACACGTTCGTGTAGTTGATGTTCCGATCAATGATGTACGTCCGCACATGATCCCCATGGATCTCGCGGCATCTCGCATCCGCCCACCGCCCCAACGCCGGCAGGCTCAACGCCCCGTACATCTCCAACGCCTGCTCCGCCGTCAGCCGCGCCCCACCCTCCGCCACCGCACGCAGAAAACCCTCGTCCTTCACACTCAGGTGCGCGTGCTCCGTCGGCGGGGTGTACGAACTCTGCATGGCGATCTCCGGAATGGCTTTCAATACTTCCTGAAAGCCATGATACGGAGGCTCAACGCCCGCTGTCGAGGCCCGCTACTCCACATCAGGCGCCTGCTCGAACTGCGAATCCCCAAGCCCAGGGCCCTCAATCCCAGACACCTGCGCCTTCGTCCCGCCGTTGACCAAACGGTACAAGGCAAGGGTTTCCGCCTGCGTCCCCTGCGACGGAACCCGCGCCCGGAACGCCCCATTCCCCCGGTTGTACCAGAACACCGACACCCCGCTCCCGCCCACCTTGATCACCGGGTGCTGCAAGGCCGCGTTGTTGATCACTTCCACCGTCGCGCTTACCCCCGCAAACATCGAGTGCTGCAAGTCTCCGCCGGCAAACCACGCCCGCTGCAACGTCAGCGGATACGCCTGCTCAAACTGGTACTCCTCCTCAACCTTCAACTGCACCATCCGCACGGTCTCCGCGACCTGCGCGGCCTGGCTTCGCTCTGCCATCGCGCCCACGCGTGGCGCCACGATCGCGCCGATGATGGCGATGATCGCCAACACGATCGCGAGTTCAAGCAGCGAGAACCCGCCGCGATTGCCCCTCGTGCCTCCGCGCATGCGTTCACCATCGGTTCTCGCAAACATCCCGTCGATCCCCGCCGTCGATCCCGCGCACTCTCCCCCTCGGGCACAACGCCTGTACCGCCCGCAGGTCCGATTATCCCCGCGGGTGATACTTCTCGTGCACAGCCTTCAGATGCGACCTGTCCACGTGCGTGTAAATCTGCGTCGTCGCGATGTCCGCATGCCCCAGCAGTTCCTGCACCGCGCGAAGGTCCGCGCCCCCTATCAGCAGGTGCGTCGCAAACGAGTGCCGCAGCGTGTGCGGGTGGACGTCGTTGAGCCCCTTCTGCTTCGACACACGCTTCACGATCTGCCAGATCGCCACACGCTCCAGCGGCTTCCCCCATCGACTCAGGAACATCATCCCCCTGTGCCCACCCCGGGCCGCCAGCTTCACGCGAACCGTATCGACGTACTCCGCGATCGCCGCCTTCGCGGTCGCGTGCACCGGCACAAGCCGCTGCTTGTTGCCCTTGCCCGTCACCCGCACAACGCCCAGCGTCGGGTGATAGTCCCCCATCCCCAAAGTCGCCAACTCGCTCGCCCGCAACCCGCTCGCGTACAGCAACTCCACGATCGCGCGGTCCCGAACCCGCAGCATCTCCTTCCCCTCGCTCTCCGCTTCCTTCCCCTCCCCCTCCTCAGCCGCCGGCGCGGGCGCAAGCAGTTGCTTCATCTGCCGCGGACTCACGACGTCCGGCAGCCGCTTCCACTTCGTCGGCCGCTCCAGGAGCTCCGTCGGGTCCCGCTCCAGCAGCTTAAACGCCACCGCCCATCGGAAGAACACCCGCAGCGTCGCCATGTGCCGCGTCACCGTACTCGCCGCCAGCCCACGCTTCACCTTCAGGTCCACGACATACTGCGACAGATCCCGCGGCGAGAGCTCCCCCAGCCCGCGCGAACCAAGCTCGATGAAGAAGTCCCGAAGATCCCTCCCGTACGACTCCAGCGTGTTCGCCGACATCCCCCCCTCGATCCGCAGGTACGACAGAAACCGCCGATGCACCTCGGCAAACGTTTCCGGAACGGGTTGAGCAGGGCGGGGGGGCATTTCTTCGACGCAAGGCCGCAATTACACAACGCGCGGCGTGCACGCGCACAACCAACCAAGAAATCGGCCCATTCCACCCCCGGGGAAAAAAGAAAGACCCCCGCCACAGGGGGCGGGGGTCGGATCACCTTACTTCAGACCGTACTGCTTAGCCCAGGAGCTGCAGAGCGGCGTTCGGCTGCTGGTTCGCCAGCGACAGAATGTTCGTCGAGGCAGAGACCAGGATCTGCGACCGGGTAAGGGCCGCCGTCTCGGAGGCGAAGTCCGCATCGCGGATGACGCTCTGAGCCGCCGCGGTGTTCTCGACGCTGATGCCGAGGCTGCGGATCGTCGCACCGATCGTGTTCTTCTGGAAGGCGCCCAGTCGGCCGCGGAGACCCGTGACCTGCTTGAGTGCCTCCGTCACGATCTTCTGACCATCGGTCAGGTTGCCGTCGATGACGTTGTTGTCCTTGCCGTTGCCGAGGCTGTCAAGGAACCCCAGCGTGCTGGAGCCGAGCTTGCGGGCCGCGACGTCCTGGATACCCAGGGCCACGCGTCCGTTGATGTCCACCCGGCCGGCCAGCTGGAACGAAGCGCCGCCGCCGGTCACCTTGAAGGCCGGGTTGCTGCCCGAACCAACGTTGCCCAGGGCCTGTGCCTCGCCCGTGGTCAGCGAGATCTCGACGTCCAGGAAGTCCGTGTTCACGCGGGCCGTCTTGCCGTTCGAGGTCGCACGGATGCCGTTGATCGTGGCGCCCAGGTTCTGACCCTTGTCGGTCACACCGTTGGTCGCCGCGCTGAACTCCGTCTCGCCCGAGGTGTCCGCCGTGGCGAAGTCGTCGTCCTCGAGCGAGTAGATGCCGCTCGAACCGCTCGCCATGCCGCCGTCGTCGACGATCTTCACCGTCACGAACTCGTTGCTGCCGAAGTCGGTCGAGGCCAGCACGATGCCCGTGCTCGAGACCGTCGCCTGCACACCGGTCACGTCCGTGAAGGTGTTGATCGCCGCGGCCATCGCCGCGAGCGTCTGGCCCGAGGTGAACTCGAGCTCGCGAGCACCCTTCGAACCCGTCACCTCGATCCGGAACACCTCGTCCGAAGCGCCCAGATCAAGGCTCGTCCCACCCATCGACAGGAACATACCCGCCTGCTGGGCCGAGGTCGTCACCTGCATGTTGATGTCAAGAGAAGCACCGTTGAACTTCGCGGAGTTCACCCGGTAGTCGGCAACGCCCGACACCACGCCGGAGGTCTTGAAGTCGAAGTTGCCGTTCAGGAGCTTGATGCCCTGGAAGTTCGTCGCAGAAGCAACGCGGTCGATCGTCTGAAGGATCGAGTCCACCTGCAGCTGGTTCGCCGACTTCTCTTCATCAGAGAGACCGGCCGTCGAAGCCGTGTTCGTGATCAGGCCCTGCAGCTCCGTCAGCAGGCTCGTGATCTCCTGAAGACCGCCCTCGGCGATGTTCACGACCACGTCCGCTCGATCCGAGTTGCTGATCGCCTGGTTCAGAGCCTTCTGCTCCGAACGAAGGTTCTCGCCCGCGATCAGGCCAGCCGGGTCGTCCTTGCCCCGGTTGATCTTCACGCCCGTTGAGAGGCGTTCGAGGGCCTGGTCGAGCTGCTTGTTGTTCATGCCAAGAACACGCTGACCGATGAGTGACTGAACGTTTGTATTGATACGACCCATGGAAGAGCCCTTCGTGCTGGGATGCGAGCGGCCGGCCTGCGGCGCCGCAGACTCAATCTGTCCGAAACCTGACTCCGTGCCGTCAGATCTCGGCGCCCGGTGCCTCCAAGGCCCGCGGCTCGCGGGAACCGGCTTCCGTGCCGGTCCCGTCGCCCAGCCAACGCGGCTGTGCGGATATGTGACACATCGGAACTCACCGGACCCCAGTTCAGTTGCACATGCCCGCTTTTGGCATTTGAGACCAAAAATCACCCCCCATTTGCCCCCAACAGGGGATTTCGGACCCCATAAGCGCATGAAAAAGCCCCGGTTTACACCGGGGCTTCGGGTTACCGGATTGTCAAATCACCTTACCCGAGCAGCTGCAGCACCTGCTGCGACTGCTGATTCGCCAGCGTCAACGTCGATGTGCCCGCCGACGACAGGATCTGCGCCCGCGTCAGCCTGCTCGTCTCCTGCGCGAAGTCCGCGTCCCTGATCTGCGACTCGCTCGCCGTCAGGTTCTCGAACTGAGACTGCATCGAACGCACGCTCGTCTCAAGCACGTTCCGCTCGAACGCGCCCAACCGCCCACGCAGCACCGTCACGTCATCGATCGCCGCCTCGATGATCGCCTGCGCCGCCGTGAAGTCGTTCGTCGAGACCGACTCCTCCATCGAGTTGCCCTGTCCCGTCTTGAGCGAGGAAAGCGTCTGTACCATCCCGTTCACCAGCACCGAGCCCAGCCTCGACGCCGCGATCGACGGCAAACCGATCGTCGACTGCTGGCTGGCGTTCACCACCGGGCCCAGCTGGAACATCGCCCCGCCGCCCGTGATGTAGAACGTCTTGGCCGTCGCCGTCGGATCAATCGCAAAGTCCTCGTTGAGCTCGAGCTTCAGACCCAAGGCCGGCGAGTTCACCGAGATCGACAGCCCCTTGCCCGAGCCCAGGTTGCCGTTGATCAACGCCGCAACGTCCTGCCCGCGGTCACGCTCGGCCGTCTCGATCTCGTTGTTCGAGAGCAGCGTCGACCATCCGAACGGAGTGTCCACGTGGTACGCCTGATCCGCCGCGAACCGGTACGTCGTGAACGAGTTCTCGGCCGGGTCCAGAGGACCGCCCAGCCGCTTCACCGACACGAACGCGTCCGACCCGTAGTCCGCCGAACGGAACACCATCCCCGAGGATGCGCTCCCGTTGATCAGCTCCGCTTCCACCCCCGTCAGCGAGGTGAGGTTGTTCACCGCCTGCACCAGTGTCGTCAGCGACTGGCCCGACGCCACCGTCAGCACCTGAACGCCCGACGGGCCCGCGATCTCAAGGGTCATCGAGGACAGCGTCACCCCCGCAGGCGTCGTGTCACCGTTGTAGAACAAGGACCCCGTCTGGGCCGATGTCACCACGTCCACGTCCACCCGCAGGTTGGCCTGGCTCACAAAGCTCGCGTTCGACACCCGTGCCGTCGTGATCGCGCTCGTCGCCAACCCCGAAAGCTCGTAGTCCAGCGATCCGTCCAGGAGCCGAAGCCCGCCGAACGTCGCCGTGTTGCTGATCCGCGTGATCGACTCGATCGCCGAGTCAATCTGCAGCTGGTTCGCCGCTCGCTCCGACGCCGATACCGCGCCCGTGTTGGCGCTCTGCACCACCAGGCTCCGGATCGAGTTCAGAAGATCGTTCACCTCCGCGAGCGAGGCCTCCGTCGTCGCGATCATGCTGCTCGCACGCTCCGCGTTCTTCATCCCCTGGTCCACGCCCTGGAGATCCGAACGCAGCCGCTCCGAGATGATCAGGCCCGCCGGATCGTCCGCGCCGCGGTTGATCCGCAGACCCGTCGACAACCGCTGCAGCCTCACGTCCAGCTCTCGCTGCGTTCGATTCAGGCTGTTCTGCGCGACCACACTCGAGATATTCGTATTGATTCGAGACATTGCAATCCTCCGTGACTGCTTCGTTCCTGTTGCGGCCCGTGCGGGGCCCCTGGGTGTCTGCCTACGCGTTCTTCCGTCCTACCTCACCCGTGTCCCCCGCTCGTTCCCTACGCCCGCTTCGCCGTAGCCGGCCGGGGCACCGCCCCGATCCGCCCAGGCCCCGATACCGCCGTCGCCGCAAGCGGCGCCGCCGTCGTCAGCCCTGTCGCCCGCGTCCGCGTTCTCGCCGGCCCCGGTGACACCGGCGGCAACACCGCCATGTCGCTCCCGGACAGCCTCGCGGCGTCCTCGTTCTCCTTCTTGATCGCGTCGTAGACCTCTTTGCGATGTACGGCAATCCGCGTCGGTGCGTTGATCCCAAGACGAACCTTGTCCCCGCGGATATCCACCACGGTGATTTCGATGTCGTCCCCGATCATGATCGTCTCGTCGCGCTGCCGGGAAAGAACCAGCATGCTTGAGCTCCTTGACCCATTCACCAAGGGCGTCCGTGCCCTCGGGGGAACGGCCCGCGATGCCCACGCCCGGTGTCGCCACCGGCCGCCCGCGGACCGCCAATCCCACGTCCTGTTGTTCACTGCGACGTCTGTCCATCTGCTCGAACCCGTCCGCCGGCTTACGCCGACGCCGCCTGCGCAGGTGCCGCCGTCGCCACCTTCATCAGCGGGTGACGCGTCGTCCAACGCTTCTCGGCCAGCACCATCTGCTCGCCTTCCTTCGTCATCGTGTTGATCACCAGCGGGCCCTGCAGATTCCCCGTCAACTGCTGATCAACCTTGTTCACGATCACAAACACCTGAGCATCATCCAGCTTGCTCAGCTTCAACTCCACCATCTGCTCCGGCCTCACCGGCACCGAGTAGTCCGGCACAAACAACGCCGGATCCGTCACCACAAACGCCAGCGACGGATCGTCCATCGACTGCAGCCAGAAAAAGGCCGCGTCCGTCCCAGGCTCCAGCAGACAGAACCTCGTGCACCCCGAGAACCCCAGGAGGCCCTTCGGAAACTGGATCACGCGGTCCTCCGCGATCTCCAACGTCCCAAACCGTGTCGTTCGCACTTCCATCGCGCGAGCTCCAGCTCAAGGCCCTTCCGCGTGCGGACCGAACCCGGCGCATCCAAACGCCGGCGACATCCTGCCCTTCGATCCCCGTCGCGGCCTCGCACGACGGGACACGCAAAGTCTTCAAATCCCCCGACCAGGCTTCCGCCCGACCAGGCTCATCCCAAGTAATCCAGCAGGCTCAACCGACCCGCCGCCGACGTCGCCTGCAACCCCGCCTGCAACTGCGTCTGCAACAAACTGAACCTCACCGACGCCTCCGCATAGTCCGTATCCCGCAGCTCGCTCCGCACCGCCAGATCCATCGTCTGCCGATCCACTTCCCGCTCCGCCGCCGACTCCACCCGCTGCACGTAACTCCCCACCAGCCCCCGCAGCTCCGACAGCGAACCAATCGATTCCTCAATCCCTTCAGCAGCAAGACGTATGCCATTCACGCTGTTGGTCCTCAGGGCCTCCCGAAGGTCCATCAGGTGCGTAAACAGACTCTCCACGCGCACCTTTGCGCGGTCCTCACCCGTCAACGTTGCGCTCCCCCCGTCGTACGTCCCCGTCGTCAACCCCAAATGCTCCGCCGCCGCCGAGTTGTTCAGCTTCTCTACCCGGATCGCACCAGTAAACGACGCGTCCTGCGTCAGCGAAATCCCGTTCGTCGTCGCCGACAGCCCCGCCGTCAACGCCGTCCCCGGCAACCCCGCCGCCGCCAGCCCCGCCTGGATCTGCGAGTTGATCCGCGCCAAAACCGTCCCCACGTCCGTCATGTCCTGCGGCCGCAGATCCACCGTCAGCCGCGTCCCCGCTCCGTTCCCCAGCACGATCACAAGATCACTGCTCAGCGCCGGATCAACCGCCCCCGTCACCGGGTTCGTCACGTTGTCCACGATCTCGACACCCGCCCCAAAGTTGAAGTCCGCGATCCGCGTGCTCGACGTCAGCGACCGGATCCCCAGCATCGTCGCCGTCGAACCCCCGCCCGCCACCTCCGACACCGACAGCGACCGCGAGCTCTCCGTCGACAACTCGTTCACCAGGTCGATCCCCGTTCCCGCGTCGTTGATCTTCACCCGCACGCCCAGCTCGGCACCCTCGATCAGGCTCCGCACGTCCCCCAGGTTCGTCGCCCCCGAAAGATCCACCGTCGCCGTCCGCCCCGCGTTCGAAATCCGCAGCGACCCCAGTGCGCCCGTCAACCCCGCCATCGCGCTCACCGGCGTCCGCCAGCTCAGCCGCGCATCCATCGCCCCGCCCGCCGCCGTCGTCGAACTGAAGCTCACCCCCGACAGCCCCAGATCCTGGGCCGTCACGCCCGTCGACAGATCCGCGAACTCCACCGTGTTCCCGACCGCCACATCCATCGAAATCGCGTCGCCCGACACCGACACGCCCCCCGCGCCCAGCACCGTCGCCGCGTTGTCCGCCTCGTACTGCCGGATCGCCCCGTTGATCGACGCCAGCACGTCACGCATCGTGTCCGCGCCCGACAGGTCCACCCGGATCAGGTCCCCGCCATTGATCGAAACGCCGATTTCGCCGCGCTCGATCGCCAGCCCCCGCGCCCCCATCACCTCATCGAGCTTCGTGTCCAGCGTCAACTCGGGGTTCAGATCCACGTCCCCGCGCACCCGCGACGACGTCCCCGCCAACGCCTCCACGCCGCCGACCGTGATCGGTACCGTCGACGCCAGCCCCGTGTCCGTCACCAGCCCGGCTCCCTCCCCGCGGTACCGGTACCCGCCGAGCACCGATTCCATCGGGGATCGACTCGAGATGTTCCCCCCAAAGATGTACCCCGCGACCCCCTGCCGGTTCGCCGAGTTGAACAGGCTCTGCAGCATCTGATCAACCACCACAGCCTGGTCCTCGCGCTCCGAAGCCGACGACGTGATGTTGATCTGCTCCGACGCGAGGCTCTTGGCCTCCAGCGCCAGACTCCCCACCTCGTTCAGCGTCGTATCGATCACGCCCAGCGACGCCGATGCGTGCGACAGGTTCCGCTCCACCTGGTCGCTCCGCTCCAGCCTGTCGTCCAGCACGCCCACGATCGCCGCCCGCACCGAGTCGTCGCTCACCCGCTGGATCGCCCGCCCCGACGAGATCTGCTCCTGCGCCCTGAGCAACGCGATGTTCGTCCGCGTGAGATTCGTCAGCCCGATGCGGCTGCTCATCAGCGTGGGAACCCTCGAGATGCCGGAAGGAAGTGTCATGGTTTTACACCAGGTTCAGCAGGGTCTGTGTCAGTTCGTCCGCGATCGAGATCAGCCGCGCCGCCCCCTGGTACTGCCGCTGATAGTTGATCAGATTCACCGCCTCTTCATCCAGACTCACGCCGCTCACCGCCGCCCGCTGCGCGCTCAGGCTCTCCGTCACCACCGCCGAGGCCTCCGCGCGGCTCTTGGCCGTCGCCGTCCGATTCCCCACCAACTGCGACGCGTCCCGCCACGCCTCCGTGATCGACCGGTCCGAAAGCGTCGAGATCTTCTGCGTCTGCAGCCCGTTGATCGCCAGCGCCGTCCCGTTCTCCACGAACCCGCTCGCCGTGTCCCGCCCCCGCGCCAACAGCGACGGATTCCGCTCCAGATCCCCCCGCACCTCGATGTCCGTCCCGTTCGTCCCCGTGAAGTACGCGTTCACCCCCAGCACCGCCAGCGCACCCGACGTGTCGTCCGCAAACGAGAACTCCAACCCCTCGTCCGCCTCGATCACCAGCTTCCCCTCCGCATCAAACGAAGCACTCAACCCCGACACCGCGTCGATCGCCGCACGGATCCCCTCCGCCGTCGTGTCGTCCCCCGTCCCCGGCAAACCCGCGTTCGTCAGCCCGTTCAGGTCCACGTTCACCCGCACCGACTCCGCCGCGCCCGTCGCCGTGTTCCGCACATTCACCACGAACCCGCCCGAAACCGCCGAGTACGGCAGCCCCGAAAAGGTCTCGTTCTCCGGGTCGTTCATCGCCAGCGTCCGATCCGCCGTGCGCACCGTCAACGACCCCGACAGCGCCGAGAACCCGCTCAGGTTCCGCCCCGTCGAATGCAGCTTGTTCACCTGGAAAATCAACTGCGCCGCGATCTCGTCCAGCGCCGCAACCGTCTCGTCGAGCGCGCCCGTCCGCCCGCTCACCACCGCGCCAATCTGCCCGGTCGTGATGTCCAGCTGCGTCTGGCTCTCGCTCACCAGCACCCGCGTCACCGTCTCGCCGTTGTCGCTCTCCCGCCTCACCTCAAGCCCACGCGACCGCGACCCCATCACCACCGGCGTCGACCCCACCAGCACGTCAATCCCCTGCTGCCCCCGGTCCACCACCGAAACCTCGAGCAGGCTCGACAGATCCGTCAACGCCTGATCCCGCTGGTCCCGCAGCGTGTTCGCCGTCGCGCCCGTCCCCTCCGCGTCGTAAATCGCACGGTTCAGCTCCGCCACCTGCGTCAGCAGTTCATTCGCCGACCGCACGCCCTCCGCCAACTGCTGATCCAGCAGCGTCCGCTGCTGCGTCAGGTCAGACCGCAGCGAACGCACGAACGACGCCAGCTTCGCCCCCTGATTCACCACCACCGCCGACGACCCGTTCCCGTTCGCGGTCTCCGACCACGCCCGGAAAAACGACGACATCTCGCTCGAAAGATCGTTGTCCCCCAACTCCCCAAGCACCGACTCGATCTGCGACATCAGGCCGTACTGCGTCTGCGCCGCCGACTGATCCGCCGCGCTCGCCCACAGCCGCCCCGTCAACGCGTTGTCCACCTGCCGCCGCACGTCGCGCACCTGCACGCCCAGGCCAATGCTGATCCCCTGAACCGAGCTGTCCCCCCGCATCGGGCTGAACGTGCCCACCTGCCGCGAGTACCCCGGCGTGGCCGCGTTGGCCATGTTGTTGCCGGCGATCTGAATGCCCACCTGGCTCGCGCCAAGGGCCGACCGACCGATATTGAGCACGCTGGTAAGGCTCATGGAGTTCCTTCGCGCAAGGGCCGCATCAACTCACGACCGCAAATCCAATGCCGAAACCACCGAGGGCCCCGCCTCGACCCGCCCCTGACGCCCGTAGGTCTTCGCGTGATTCAGCGACCCCGAAACCTGCCGCGCGATCCCCTCCATGTGGGCCAGCAGCGACTCCGTCGCCACCCGGATCACCCGCACCCGCTCGTGCACCCGCTCCACCAGCCCCCGCACCTTCTCCGCAAACGCCACCAGCCGCGGCGCCTCGCTCGTGAGCCCCGCCAAATGCGAGATCTTCACATCCGTCCCGTGCGCCTTCAGCAACTCCGGCCGCCCAGATGCCGCCCGCGCCGTGATCTCACGCCGCTGCCGGTCAAGCTCCGCCGCCCGCGTCCACAGCGGCCGCTGCGCCTCAACCGCCTGCTGCAACGCACGGGCATCGGCCGCCCGTAGCGCACGCTCGTGCTCCGCCAGACACCCCTCGAGCGTCCGGTACAGCTCCGTGAACGCGTTCAGCAGCACGTCCAGCTCGCTCGCCAACGCCGGCCCCGCCAGCACGGAACTCTTCATCGCTTCGCTCCCTCTGCTCCCGACATCTTCGCGCTCAGCTTCGCCGCGATCGAATCAACCAGCGGCCACTGCGCAGAAGTCGTCAACCGACGCGAAAACTCCGCGTCCAGCAACCCCGCAAAGGTCTTCTCCCCCGGCCCAGGTCCAAACGGCGGCGCCGCCTGATTCGACGCCCGCAACCGCTCGAAAATCGGCTGCACCAGCGCCACCGACACCAGCTGCTCCGCCGCCTCCCGCGCCGCTTCCGGTGTCCGCTCCGCAACCCCCTCCGCACGCGACAACACCTGCGCAAACCCCAACGTCTCCTCACGCCTCTGCGCATCCCGCACGCTCACCGCCCCCGTCACAGCAGCAGTGGGGGAGGCAATCATCCCGCTTGTTGTCCCAATCGTGTTCAACATGGCACCGGATCCTCCAGGCCTTCCTGCTTCACACCACTCAGTCCATCACGAGCTTCGCCTTCAGCTGACCGCCCTTGTGCAGCATCTGAATGATGCTCACCTGCTCCTCCACCGGGATGTCCAGCTGCTCGAACGCCGCCACCAGATCCGCCAGCCGCGCCGACTCCGCCGGCCGCGCGCCCAGCTTGAACTCCGTCCAGTCCCGCTGCTTCAGCACCGGGTTCTGCGCCGTCGGCACGGGCGGCGGCGTCACCGTCGTGATCGTCAGGTTCTTGTGCGTGATCGCCACCGGGCTGATCGTCACCTCGCCCGTGATGATGATCGCCCCCGTCCGCGGGTTCATGATCACCTGCGCCGGCAGGTCCAGCAGCGCGTTGTTCACGTCCGCCGACAGCACGTCCGCGAGGAACCCCGCCTTGTCCGCCCGCTCCGACTCCGGGATCACCACGCGGATCGTCCGCGAATCCACCGCCGTCGCCACCGCGGGCCCCTGCGGCTGCGCCTTCGCGTTGATCGCCGAAGCGATCTGACTCGCCGACGCCCACCCCGCGTACGGGGCCTCGATGATCAGGTTGAACTCCGAATCCACCGGCGCCATCAGGATGTCCTTCACGACCCGCGCGCCCTTCCGCACCCGCGCCGTCGTCGGACTCCCCGCGCTCTCGATCTCGATCATCCCCTCCGCGATCGCGTACACCTCGCTGTCCCTGAACGGCCCCCGCAACGGCGCCAGATACAGCTGACCCCCGGCCAGGCTCGACGCGCTGTTCGCCACCGCCACGTGCACATCCAGCGTGTCATCGCTCAACGCCCCGGAGGACGGAACGCGGCACGTCACAAACACCAACGCACACGACTTCGAGTTCTTCAGTTCGATCGGCGACGAGACCGCGTTGCCGTTGTTCTCGAGTGCCATCGCGAGCGGCCTCGCCATCGCCAGCTCTTTGCCCGAATCCCCCGTCCCGTTCAGCCCCACAACCAGGCCAACCCCGCGCAGCACCGACTCACCGTGCCCCTCCATCCGCACAAGTTCCTTGACCGTCGTGGCCAAAGCCGGGGCGGCGAGCAGCATGGACGCGGCAGCAGCAATTGCTCTCAGTACCATGCCCCTCCTACCGCGAACCGCGTGCCGCTTTCGGCTTCCGCTCCCGGGCCCCGCGCGCACGAGAACAGGCCCCCTCCTGGGAGCCCGTTCCTCATCACCCCTTGTGCGACCCGACTAGAAGTTGAACACCGTGTCGAACACCCGGCTCAGCAGCCCCTTCTCGGCCGCGTCCTTCACCTGGCCCTCGTTCTTCACCGAGAGCACCATGTCCGCGAGCTGGTTCGACATCACCGTGTTCTGCGCCGTCACGTCCTCGCGCCGGCACTCGCCCGACAGCACCAGCGTCTGCAACTCCTCGTCCTTCTCGATCGTCCTTCTCGCCTCGAGCACCAGCACGCCGTTGGGCTTCACGTCGATCACCGTCGCCGTAATCCGGTCCGTAAACCGGTCGCTCCGCTCGTACTTCCCGTCCCCCTTGAACTTGTTCCCCGCGCTCGCGTCCACCCCCGTGATCGGGCTGCCGTCGTCGGTTTCCAACTGCCCCTGAAGCAGGGCGATGATGTCCGGCAACTGCCGCACCCCACCCTTCAGCGAGACGTCCTTCTTCGTGTCCACCTTCTGGTTCGCGCTCTGCTTGCTGACCTCGGAGATCAGGATGGTCACCTTGTCGTGCAGCTGAAACGACTTGGGCCTCGGCGCTTCGATCAGCAGCAGGCTCATGCTGCGCAGCGGTGCCTGCGGATCCGCCTCGCCCAAGCTGTTGACCTGCGGCTTGGGCTCCTGCCGAAACAGGCTCTGCCCCCACGCCGCTTGCCCCACCATCGCCACCGCCGCGCCCAACGCCATCACTTCACGCGTCATCGCGCACGCTCCTCTCCGTCAACCACTACCGCACCACCATGACCGCGCGACCCGGGCCACTCACCCGCGCCAGAAACGTCTTCTTCGAGTTCATCGATTGAAACCGGATCGTCTGCCCCTCCCGCGCCCCCTCGAGCGCCCGGGCCTGCGCCTGAAGCACGATCCCCCCGCTCAGGCAGTCCACCTGGCAGATGTCCCCCTTCACGACAACCTCCGGCGTCCGCACCATCCGCGATTCGATCACCGCGCCCGCCTCGATCCGCGCAATCGCGTTCGCGCCCACCGTCTCCTCATACGCCGCGGGCTTGAAATCAGGCGCCATCCACCGTGTGTCGAGGCTCAGCCCCGCTCCCTCCACCGGCGCACCCCTCGCAATCGGAGCACTCGCGACAAGCACATCACGCAGAATCTCAACCCCAACCCGTACGGTCCCCGATCGCTCCAACGCCTCACCGGAGTACACACGGATCATCACCGGCACCCGTTTCCCCGCCGCCGCCGGCTGCACCGTGACCGTTCGTCCCTCGGTCGCGCCATCAAGCAGCGCATCGTGCCCGGACTCAAACGTCAACCGAACCCGCTCCGCATCTACTTGATACAGGTCCGCAAGCTTCTGCGCAACCGCCGACCGAACGTCCGCTTTCACGAGCCCGCCCGCGTTCACCGCAACCGGCTCCATCCTCGCCTCCGAGTCCGATTCCGTCTCCTCCAAGTCCGTCAGCGACGCCGTGACCCCGCCCACCATGCACGGCGCGCCACTCAGCAACACCGCGCCCAAGTTCACGTTGTTCTTCTTCAGCACGTCGCGCACGAACGCCACATCGATCGACGAAGGCACCGCGGCCGCGTCCTTCTCCACCAGCACCAGCGCACCGAGCGTCGCCGCATTGTCGCCGCTGATCTTCGCAACGTCCGCCAGCCGGATCGCCGCCCCGCCATCGTGCCTCAGCGCGGGCAGCATGCGAATCGCATCCTGGGCCGCGGCAATCCCCGCCGCCAGCACACCAACCATCGCAGCAAGCACTCGGATCTTCACGGCGAACTCCCTTCACGATTAGCGGCGGAGCTGGGCAACGCTGCGGAGCGATTCGTCGGCCGCGCGGATCGACTGGCTGTTCATCTCAAAGGCCCGCTGCGTCCTGATCAGCTCGATCAACTCGCGCGTCGGATCGACGTTCGACGACTCCAAAAACCCCGACTTGATCGTCCCACGCTTGTCCTCGCCCGCGTTCCCGCTGTTCGCCGGGCCCGACGCAACCGTCTCAACGAAGATGTTCTCGCCGACCTGCTTCAGCCCGTGCGGGTTGATGAACGTCGCGAGCGTGAGCTGTCCCGCCTCCTGCTGCTCGGGGTTGCCCGACTCCGTGTAGAACACCCGTCCGTCGGCACCGATCGTCACCGCCTCCGCAGTGTCCGGGATGCTGATCGTCGGCTCCAGCCGGCGCCCCTGGTCGTTCGCGAGCACCAGTTCCCCGTCTGCGTTCAGGGTGAAGTTCCCCGCCCGCGTGTACGCCTTGCCCCCGTTGCCCACCGTGTCCTCCACCTGCACTTCGAAGAACCCCTCCCCCTCCACCATGCAATCCAGCGGGTTCCCCGTGCGGAACG
>JBIKMF010000321.1:0-5034 GCA_044359425.1 Phycisphaerales bacterium | reverse complement strand
CACAAAGTGACGCCCCCGCACCACCTGGTCCACTGTCATCACCAGCAGATCCCCGCTCGGCGTCCGCACCACCGCCGCGTCATCCCCCGGACCAACCACAACGCCGGCCCCGGCCCACGCCGGATCCGACGCCCGCCCGATGATGTGCCGAAGCAGCGCGTCCTCTCGCATCTCGATTACTTCTTCATCTCGCCCCAGATCCCAACCTCAAACCTCCCGCTCGAATCCGCAGCGCCCCGGAACATCCCCTCCGAGTTGAACACCATCACGATCTCGCCCGTCGCCGAAACCACGATCAACCCGCCGTCGTCCGGCTCCAGCGTCTTGAACACCAGGTGCTCCGCCGCCTTCTGCGCACTCTCGCCCGCAAGGTCCATCCGATCCGAGATCGTCTTCGCCACGCCGTGCCGGATGAACTGCTCCCCCGTCCCCGTGCAACTCACCGCGCACGTCGCGTTGTTCGCGTAACACCCCGCGCCGATGATCGGCGAATCCCCCACCCGCCCAAACCGCTTGCCCGTCATCCCGCCCGTGCTCGTCGCCGCGGCCACGTTCCCCTCCATATCAAGCGCCACGCACCCCACCGTGCCGTACGAGTACGGCGGCTTCGTGTCCCCCATCGCCACCCCGTTCTCCTGCTTCCATTCCTCCAGCGAGCGCCGCCGCTTCTCCGTGTCAAAGTACGTGTTCGGCACCCGCTCCACGTTGACCTCATCCGCGAACCGCTCCGCCCCCGCCGACGCCAGCAGCACATGCCGCGTCTTCTCCTTCACCAGCCGCGCAAGCGAGATCGGGTTCTTCACCGTCTTCACCCCGGCCACCGCGCCGCAGCTCAGGTCCCGGCCATCCATGATCGACGCGTCCAGTTCGTGCGTCCCATCCGCGGTAAACACCGCGCCCTTGCCCGCGTTGAACAGCGGGTTGTCCTCGAGCACCCGCACCACCGCCTCCACCGTGTCGAGCGACGTCCGCCCCGCCGCCAGCATGTCACGCCCAACGGTGAGCGCCTCCCGCAGCGATGCCTCGTACGCCTCCACCTCGTTCGGCGGCGCAGTCTTCGACAACACCCCAGCGCCCCCGTGGATCGCGATCGCGAACCGCCCCTTCACCGGCTTCGAGCCCCCGCCCGTCGCGCACGCCCCAAGCGTCATCGCCGCCACCAGCAACGCCAGCAACACTAGTTGATTCATCATGACCGTGCCTCTCATGCTCGCGATCAACCCAACCGCACTCGCCACCCGCGCCAGCTTACCACCTCATGTGGACGTCCTTGTGGAAATACCCGCCGTTCGGCCCCTCCGGCCCCAGCGTCGCCAGCCACACCCCCGTCTTCGCCCCATCCACCAGCTCCATCGGCGCCTCCGGCCCGCCCAGATCCGTCTTCACCCACCCCGGATGGGCCGCGTTCACCTTGATCCCCGTCCCCCGGAGCTCAAACGCGAGGTGATTCGTGAACATGTTCACCGCCGCCTTCGAGCAGTCGTACCCCACGAACTTCGCGTTGTAAATGGGTGAGTTCGGGTCCGCGTGCTCCGCGATCGAACCCAGGATGCTCGTCAGATTCACAATCCGCCCCGCCTCCGACTTGCGGATCAAGGGCAGCAGCGCCTGCGTCACCTCCACCAGCCCGAAGAAGTTCACGTCAAACGTCTTCCGCACCACTTCCATCGACGCCGCGCTCGCCACGTGCTCCCCCTGATACATCAACGTCCCCGCGTTGTTCACCAGCACGTCCAGCTTCCCAAACTCGCGCTCAATCGCCCCCGCCGCGCGCCGGATCGACGCGCCATCGGTCACCTCCAGTTGCAGATACCGCGCATCGATCCCCTCCGCCTTCAGCCCCGCGGCAGCCGCCGTCCCGCGCGCCTCATCCCGCGCCCCGATCAGCACCGTCATCCCCAACTTCCCAAGCTGCCGCGCCGTCTCCAGCCCGATCCCCTTGTTCGCGCCCGTCACCAGTGCAATCCGTGCCATCGCTCGCTCCCTTTCGTTGTCGTGTGCAGCCCCGTCCAGATCAACCCTTCACCATCGCCGGGTAGTCCGTGTACCCACGCGCGCCGCCCGCGTAGAACGTCGACACATCCGGCACCGCCAACGCCGCGCCCGTTCGGAACCGCTCCACCAGATCCGGGTTCGCGATGTACGGCACGCCAAACGCCACCGCGTCGCAATCACCCCGCGCGATGTACGCCTCCGCCTTCTCCTTCGTAAACCCCGCGTTCGTGATCAGCGGCCCCGTGAACATCGGACGGAAGTACGACACCGGAATCGACTCCCACGACGGCCACCCCTTCCCGTGCTTCAGATCCCCCTCCATCGCCTCCATGATGTGCAGATACGCCAGCCCCATCCCGCCCAGCGCCTTCACCACGTACGCGAACGTCGCCCGCGGCTGCGAGTCGCTCATGTCGTTGAACGTCCCGCACGGGCTCAGCCTCACGCCCACCCGATCCGCGCCCCACACCGCGACCAGCGCCCGCATCACCTCCAGCATGAACCGCGACCGATTCTCGATCGAACCGCCCCACTCGTCCGTCCGCCGATTCACGCCGTCCCGCAGAAACTGATCCGGCAGATACCCGTTCGCCCCGTGCAGCTCCACCCCGTCAAACCCCGCTTCCTGCGCCATCTTCGCGCCGTGCCGATACTGCTCGATCACCCCCGCGATCTCCCCCATCTCCAGCGCCCGAGGTTCCGGGTACGGCTTCGGCCCCGTGTACGTGTACACCTCCCCGCCCTTGCCCACCGCCGACGAACTCACCGGCGCCACGCCCCCCGCCTGAAACTCGTTATGACTCACCCGCCCGCAGTGCCACAACTGGCAGTACATCTTCCCCCCCGCATCATGCACCGCCCGCACCACCGGCTTCCACGCCTCCACATGCTCCCGCGTGTAAATCCCCGGCGTGCACGGATACCCAATCCCCTGCTGACTCACCTGCGTCGCTTCACTGATAATCAACCCCGCCCCCGCCCGCTGCCGGTAGTACTCCGCCGTCAACGCCGTCAAACACCCCTCCGGCGTCGCGCGGCAACGCGTCATCGGTGCCATCACCACCCGGTTCGGAATCTCGATCGCACCCAAACGCAGCGACGAAAACAGGTTCTTGCTCATGCCCCGATTGTTGGCACCCCGCGCCAGCCATGGCAGCGCCTTTCCACCCGCTCGGTCTGTCGCGGCTGCCAGCCGCCACTTCGTCGAACATCCATCAGCACCGCGTGCCCACCTCCTCTTCGCCCCATTTTCCCGCTGCCCACTCCCCATTGCCTTCCCTCTCCCACCGTACACTTCACTCCGCATGCTCATCACCGTCGCGCTGGTCATCACGTTTCTCGCCTGCGCCATCCTCACCGTCCGAGCGTGGAGAGGCGATGGCCGCACCGATCTGCGCCGCTGCCCCCGCTGCTCGTACGACATGGCCGCCACCGACTCGATGCTCTGCCCCGAATGCGGACACGCCGCGACAACCGAGTCCGACCTCCACCACCGTCGCGGCAACAAACGAGCGTTCCGCGTCGGTCTTCTTGCGATGCTCGCGCTCCTGCTTGTCGGCCCCTTCCTCGTGATCCCCGGACCATGGACCACCAAGGTGCCGCGCCCGATCCTCCGCCTCGCGCTGCACCTCGCCGCGCCGCCACCAGCGCCCCCGCGACTCAACGCTGGCTGGTACCTCCCCGTTCCCGACATCACCCTCTTCAACTCCAAGAGCGCGTGGGACCGCCTCACCTGGCAACACCAGGCCGCGACCTCGCTCGACATCTGGGTCAAGACCGTCCTCGCCAACGGCGGTCCCATCACCAACGACGAACTCGCAACACTCACGCCATTCGTCGATCAAACCCGTGGAATAGTCGAACAGTCCGGCGCCCTGCCCGCCCGCGAAGCCTGGTACATCGCGTCGATCCGTTCACGCCTCGCCTCCGCGCGTACCGAAGCAGCGGGCGACGCGAACCGTCTGCTGCGCATCGAGTGGGCCCTCGCGGAGCTTCATTTCCTGGGCGGCGGCGCCATCCACCGCCCCGACTTCGCCCGCATTCCCGACGCCATCATCCACCAGGCCCTCGCCCACCCCGACTCAAACGTCCGCGTCTTCGGCATCAACTCCGTTGGACGCCGCGCCTACGAGGTCATCAACGACCCCACCGTCCCCATGACCACCGCACGCGCAACCGTCGAAGCCCTGGCCACCTCCGACCCCATCCCATCGCTCCAGCGCCAAGCCTCCGACCTCGTGTCGTACATGAACGAGATGCTGCCCAAGCAGTAACCAACTGCCGCGCTCGCGCCACTCGTGCGGCCGTACCACTTACGTTCTTCCTCTCTTCATTCCGATTTGCTGCTTTGCTGCTTTGAGCTTTGCTGCTTTGAGCTCTGCTGCCTTCCCCTCCCCTCCAACCACCACGCGAACGCGAACCACGCGATCACGTACACGCCCACCGTTACCCACGCGCCCAGCGTCGGCCCCATCCACGCCGACGCCCACGCCTTCGCGCTCGTGATCGCCACGCTCGCGCCCCCATCCGGCGTTCCCACCTTCCACCTCGTCAGCACACACCGCCACAGCAGCTCCGCCGTCACGTACACCCCCAGCGCGTGCCGCCCAAGCACCCGCAAGGCGCCCAGCTTCGCCGCGCCCAACCCATCCACCACCCACCAGCACGCGCCCAGCCCCATCAACCCGACCCCAGCCATCAGCACCACGTAACTCGCGGTGAAGAAGTCCTTGCTGTACGGCATCCCCACGCGGTGCCAGATGTACGACGCCGCGGCCATCGCCGCGCCCACGCCCGCCATCCACGCCGACGCGCGCGCGATCCCGCCGACCTCCTTCACCCGCGCCATCACCGCGCCCGCCTCAGCGCCGAGCACGCACACCGCCGCCGCGCCCATCCCCTGCGTCAGCCCCACCCCAATCCATCCGAGCTTCCCGATCAACTCCCGCTGCGCATTCACCTCCGGCGTCCACACATGCCCCGCTGCCCCTTCCACTCCCATCACCCCCAGCAGGTACCACTTCCACACCACCGCGCCCA